>DASROF010000148.1:0-44453 GCA_035647075.1 Vicinamibacterales bacterium
GGTCACGACTGGCGCGCTCGTGGCTGGCGACAGCTTCAGCGGCAGCCTGACACGCGTCGCGGGCGAGGACGTCGGCAGCTATGCGATTCAGCAGGGCACGCTGGCGCTGAACGATAACTACGCGCTCAGCTTCGTCGGTGCAAACCTCTCGATCACAGCCCGCGCGATCACCGTGACCGCGGATGGCAAGACGAAGACCTACGGCGGCACGGACCCGGCGCTGACCTACCAGGTCACGACTGGCGCGCTCGTGGCTGGCGACAGCTTCAGCGGCAGCCTGACACGCGTCGCGGGCGAACACGTCGGCAGCTACGCGATTCAGGAGGGCTGTCTCGCCCTGAGCGGCAACTATGCGCTCACCTTTGTCGGCGCGAACCTCTCGATCACGGCGCAGGCGATCACCGTTACTGCCGACGCCAAAACCAAGACCTACGGTGACGCTGACCCCTCACTCACCTACCAGGTGACGACCGGATCGCTGGTCAGCGGCGACGCGTTTAGCGGAAACCTGACCCGTCTCGCCGGTGAAGACGTCGGCAGCTACGCGATTCAACAGGGCACGCTGGCGCTGAGCGCGTAATTGCTGCTCAGCTTCGTCGGTGCGAACCTGTCGATTACGGCGCGTGCGATTACCGTGACCGCGGATTCGAAGACGAAGACCTACGGCGGAGCAGACCCGGCGCTGACCTACCAGGTCACGACTGGCGTACTCGTGGCTGGCGACAGCTTCAGCGGCAGCTTGAGCCGTGTGGCCGGTGAGGACGTCGGCAGCTATGCGATTCAGCAGGGCACGCTGGCGCTGAGCGGTAACTACGCGCTGACCTTTGTCGGTGCAAACCTGTCGATCACCAAGGCGACCCCGGTGATCACGTGGAGCACGCCCGCGGCGATCACGTATCCCGCAGCTCTGAGTGGCGCGCAGTTGAACGCGTCCGCGAACGTTCCGGGGACCTTCGTCTACACGCCGCCTACCGGCACGGTGCTCAATGCCGGCCCCGGGCAGACGCTTCACGTGGACTTCACGCCGAGCGACACGACGAACTACACGACAGCCGTCAAGAACGTGCTGATTACGGTGCTGAAGGCTAGTCAGGCGATCACCTTTGCTGCCCCTGGCCCGAAGACGTTCGGCGATCCGCCGGTTCCGGTCGGAGCGACCGGTGGCTCGTCCGGCCAACCGGTGACATTCCAGACCATGACGCCGGCGATCTGCTCCGCATCACCAAACGGGGTGAACGCGGCAACGGTTACGATCAATGCCGTCGGGCAATGCACCGTCCGTGCGTCACAGGCTGGCACTTCCAACTATGAACCGGCCGCAGACGTAGATCGCAGCTTCTCTGTGGCTACGTGGACGGCACAGGGCTTCCATCAGCCCGTCGGCATTCCGAACTCGGTCTTTGCCCCCGCGACCACCGAGTTGCTCGCGGGTCCGCCTGCCAGCGCGGCCTGGAATTCGGCCAAGGGTGGCTCGACGATCCCGCTGAAGTTCAACGTCTTTGCGGCAGGCGTCGAGCGGACGAACACCTCCGACATTGTCGGCTTCAGCCTGCAGCAGCTGCCGGCGTGCAACGGAACGAGCTACGAAGACCCGCTCGATATCGAAACGGCGGGAGCGACCGTGCTTCGCTACGACGGCGTTGCCGGGTCTGGTGGTCAGTTCATCCAGAACTGGAAAACGCCTGCCGTCAAAGCCGAACAGTGCTATCGCGTCGCGGTCACCCTCAAAGATCAATCGGTGCTGTATACGTTCGTCAAACTCAAGAAATAGCTTCGGCGGTCCGGCCTTGCCGGACCGCTTTTCCTCTTTGCCGGGTCCGGCTGAAGCCGGACACTACGAGGCGGCCCCCGTTCGCCGGGATCCGGCCGCCATTCACCGATTCTCCGGAACGCACGGAGTCCTCCCGTAGTCTCATGCTGCAGTCATGTTATTCACTCCAAAGCTGGTTGTGCCCGAACGCGTCGGCCGGGGAATGGCCTGGCTGTTCGTGGCGCTCATGGGCGCGGCGCTGGTCGCCTCGCTCGGGTTCCCACGTGGCCTCGAATCCGCCGGGACGCCAATGGCTGCGGACGCGGATGGTCTCGCCCACGGCGTGACGATGCTCGCGGACGTCGTTGAGTCGGCGTGGCGTGAGACCCTCCGCGAGGTGACCAAGGTCGTCATGGCGGTGCTGGACTGGAACTGGTGGCCGCTCCAGGCCGCAATGAATTTGCTGCACGGTGGAGGGGCGCATGTTCTTCACTCCTAATCTGGTCATCGGCGTCACCATCATGTCCGTGGGGGCGGTGCTCCTGCTGGACACGCTGGGGATTCGCGACGCTGCCCAGATGATTCGGTATTGGCCTGCGTTGATCGTGCTCTTCGGTGCCAGCATCGTGGCGCAGGCGTTCAGGCCGGCGGATCCGGCGGCGCCTGCTGGCACGAGAAAAGGCAACGGCGTCCCCTGCTTCTTTCTGTTTCTGCTGGGCGTCGCGATGTTCGCCTCGTTCGGTTTCCCTGACGGCATCGAAACCCGGGCCGCCGGCCGTGCCGTCGCGACGGCCACGGGCATCATGCACACGGCGACCACGAAGGGACTCGCCGACGCTCGCAATGGGCGTGTCGCCGCGGTCATGGGTAGGTCCAGCCTCGATCTGCGGCAGGTCGTTCTTGCTCCGGGAGAGGTGATGACCGTCGACGTCTTCGTCACGATGGGCAATGCGACGGTTCGCATCCCTGATGACTGGGTTGTCGATGCCTCGGCGCTGCCCGTGATGGGCGCCATTGAAGAGGAGCGCTTTCCGCGGCCATCGCGCAGCACCGCACCCGGAGCATCCACAGACAATCAAGTGAACCCGCCCGCCGAGGCCGTCCCGTCGTCGCCGGCTGCGGGGCCGGCACCCCGTCTGCGGTTGCGTGGCTTTGTGATGATGGGTAAGGTCGCAGTAACGTCGTGAGCCTGTCCATGCGTGTTGCCTCGACTCCCATCACCCCGCAACTGGTATTCGGCCTGTTCGTCATGGCGCTTGGCGTCATCCTCGGGCTCGATTCTCTGGGCCTGGCCGACGCCGGCTACGTGATCCGCTTCTGGCCGGTCGGTCTCATGCTGCTCGGCGGCACGATCGCCACTCGCGCGGAGCCACACGCCCGGTTCTGGGGTTTCTTCTGGGTCGCCGTTGGCAGCTGGCTGCTTCTGCGCAACCTCGACGTGTTGCGCGTCGGCTTCTGGCAGCTGTTCTGGCCGATGTTGTTCCTCTGGTTCGGCGGCAACCTGATCATGAGGACGCTGCGGCAGAGCGGGCATGTCCGGGTGGACAACACCCGCGCCGAGCGGCTCTTTGCGGTGATGAGCGAGTCGAAGCGCCGATTCGACGGTAAGCCGTTCGAGGGCGCCTACATGACGGGATTCATGGGCGGCTGCGTGCTCGATCTGCGCCGCGCCGTCGTCCAGCCTGGCGACACGAGAGTCGTCGAGGTGTTCGGCATGATGGTGGGCCATGAGATCAAGGCCCCACAGGAGTGGACGGTGACGCTCGACGTGATGCCGATTATGGGGGACGTCAAGGATAAGCGAGTGCTGTTCGGCGCCCCCCCGCCGCTGGGTGGTGCTGCCGCGCCGACGCTGGTGGTGCGCGGCTCCGTTGTTATGGGTTCCGTCCACATCACGGACTAGCATCGTTCGTGCACCCGATCCTTGGCAGCATCCGCCGGCTGGCGATTTATCTGCTGGCGTGGCTCCTTATCGGCCTGCTGTTGTCCGTCGGCCTCGGCGTCCGCAACGGAAACTGGCTGACGGCTGTCGCCTTTTTCGTTCCGCTCGGCGTCGTCTTCGCACTTATCTCGCAGTCGGCGTGGTACGTCTGCCGGATCTTTCCGCTCGTGCGATCGCGCGCCTGGTCCGTGGTTGCGGCGCAGATTCTGGCGGCGGTGTTTGCCAGCGCCATCTGGGTGGCTGCCGCAGGGGCGTGGGCGCGCGCCCTCGAGGTGGTGGGGCTCGAGTCCGCCGGGGTGGCCCTGTATCAGAACCAGCGCGCCTTGTTATTTGTGATCGGCGCGCTTCTGTTCTGGCTGGTCGCGATCTTTTTCTACCTGTTGATCGCGTTCGACGCGTCAAAGGATGCGGAGCGCGCCAACGTGGAGCTCAGCCTCCTTGCTCGTGAGGCGGAGCTGAAGGCGCTGCGCGCGCAGATCGACCCGCACTTCATCTTCAACAGCCTGCACTCGATCAGCTCGCTCACCGCCACCGATCCGGCTGCGGCGCGGCGGATGTGCCTGCTGCTCGCCGACTTTCTTCGCGAAACGCTGCGCCTCGGCGGCAGCCAGCAGATTCCGCTCTCAGAGGAGCTGGCGCTGGCCGACCGATTCCTCGCCATCGAGCAGGTGCGGCTTGGGCAGCGTCTGGTCGTGTCGCGCGAGACCGGTCCAGGAGCGGCAACCTGCCTGGTTCCGCCGCTGCTGCTGCAACCCCTGGTCGAGAACGCCATCAATCACGGCGTGGCGCAGCTGGTCGAAGGCGGCACGATCAGGATGGCTGCGGCGCGTACCGGCTCGACGTTGACCATCACGCTCGAGAACCCGTGCGACCCCGATCGCCAGCGAACGCGGGGTGTCGGCCTCGGGCTTCAGCTGCTGCGCAAGCGCCTGATCAATCAGTACGGGGCGTCGGATGCCGTCTACGCACAGGAGCAGGAAGGGCAGTTCAGAGTGGAGGTCAGGATTCCAGCGGTGCCCGCCCTCGCCGAGGCGTCGGCGGGCAAGACGGAGGCGCCCGCCTGATGGGTTCACCCGCGTTACCGATGCGCGTGATCGTCGTGGACGATGAGGAACTGGCGCGCGCGCTGCTGCGCGAATTGCTGGCCGGGCATCCGGACGTCGAGATCGTCGCCGAGTGCGGAAACGGCTTCGAAGCCGTGAAGGCGGTGACCGAGAAGAAGCCGGACCTGTTGCTGCTGGACGTCCAGATGCCGAAGCTCGATGGCTTCGACGTGCTCGAACTGGTCGGCACCGACGTCCCGGTGATCTTCACGACTGCGTACGACCAGTACGCGATCAAGGCGTTCCAGGTGCACGCGGTCGATTACCTGCTGAAGCCGTTCGGCGCGGAGCGGCTGGCCGAGGCACTGGCGCGGGCGCGCGCGCGGGTCGGCGCACGGGAGACGCTGCCGGCGAAGGCGCTGGTGTCGGACGCTCGCAAGGCGCGGGCGCCGATCGAGCGGATCCTCATTCGCGACAAGGCCGACGTCCATGTCATTCCCGTGGCGAAGATCGATTACATCGAGTCACAGGACGACTATGTCTCGCTGAAGGTCGGCGATCGCCAGCTGCTGAAGGAGCAGACGCTGTCAGAGCTCGAGCAGCAGCTCGACCCAGGGCGCTTCGTCCGCATCCACCGCCGGTATCTGCTGAACGTCTCCCGTCTCGCCCGCATCGAGCAGTCAGTGACCGATAGCCGCGTGGCGGTACTCCAGGACGGAAGCGAACTGCCGATCAGCCGGTCGGGATACGCCAAGCTTCGCGAGATTCTCTGAGGCGCTGGAAGTTCAGGCAGGTCAGTGCCGCGATCCCGCTCGTCGGCGAGCCTGAACACGAACCGGGAAGCGCGAACCCGGAAGCGTGAAGGGCTATTTCACTCAGTTACAAGCGCATACATCAACGCGTCCATTGTGATTCCGTTCTTGGTCACGGCCTTGCGCTGCCGTCCTTCGTAGGCGTAGCCCGCCTTTTCCAGGACACGGATCGAAGTGGGATTTGATTCGAAGACGATCGTCTGGATGCGGCACACGTCGAAATTCGCGAAGATGTGATCGCTGATCGTGCGAAGCACGTCGGTCATGATCCCTTTGCCCCAGTGCGCCTCGCCGAGCCAGTAGCCGATGTCAACAGACCGGCGCTCGACGTCTCCAAGCTGAACGAACCCGATGCCTCCGGCCGCTTCTCCATCGACTACGATGGCGAAGTCGGTGGTCGGGATTTTCGAACTGGCGTGCGTGATCCACCGGGTTGCGTCATCCGCGGTATAGGGGTACGGAAAGATTTGGCGCAGGTTGCGCGAGACGTTCGGATTGTTCGCGTGGCGAACGAGGGATTCCTCGTCGCCACGGCGCCATTCACGAATAAGGAAATCGCGGATCCGGATTTCCACGCTGTTCCCGCTTCCCTGTTCTTGCTTCTCGGTTCGTGTTCAGGTTCTGCGGAAACGAGAAGCCGGAAGTGTGAACTGAAGCGGGCTCTTCCTCAAAAGAGCCCGTAGGTGTTCCCGTTCTCGTCGATGTCCATCTTCTGGAACGCCGGGGTCTTGCCGAGGCCCGGCATCCGCTGCATCTCACCGCACAGCGCGACGACGAAGCCAGCACCGAGGCTCGGCACCAGGGAGCGGACGGGGACGATGAATCCCGTTGGCCGGTTGCGCAGGTTGGGATCGTGGGAGAGCGACATCTGCGTCTTCGCCATGCAGACCGGCGCGGTGCCGAGCCCGAGCTTCTCGATGCGCTCGAGGTCCTTGACCGCCTGCATCTGCAGGTCGATCCCTGCCGCACCGTAGATCTTCTTCGCGATCACTTCGATCTGCTGCACCAGTGGTGTGCCCTCGGGCGTCAGGCCGGCAAACGTGTTCGGCTTCTCGCAGGCGGCGACGACCGCCTTGGCCAGTTCCACCGCCCCCTCGCCGCCCTTGGCGAACCCTTCGTGCACGACGACCGTCTCAGCACCGGCGTTCAGCGCGAGTTCGCGGACCAGCGCAATCTCCTTCGCTGAGTCAGTGGGGAAGCCGTTGACCGTCACGACGCACGGCAGGCCGTAGGCACGGACGATCTGAACGTGCGCCGCCAGATTGTCGGCGCCTCGCCGGATGGCCTCGAGGTCTTCTTTGCCAAGGTCCTTGAATGCCACGCCGCCGTGCGACTTGGTGGCGCGCACCGTGGTGACGAGCACCGCCGCGCTTGGCGTAATCCGTGCCGTCCGGCAGACTATGTCGCAGAATTTCTGGAAGCCAAGGTCGCTGGCAAAGCCCGCTTCGGTGACCACGTAGTCGGCGAGCTTGAGCGCCATCCGATCCGCCAGGATCGAGTTCGCCGCGTGCGCGATGTTGCCGAACGGTCCGGCGTGGATGAGCGCCGGCTGTCCCTCACGTGTCTGCACCAGATTCGGCTTGAGCGCATCCTTCATGATTACGGTCATCGCGCCGCCGGCCTGTAGATCGTCCGCGGTGATCGGTTTGCCGTCGTAGGTCGAAGCGACGACGATGCGGCCGAGGCGGCGCCGGAGGTCCTGAAGGTCGGTGGCAAGCGCGAGCGAGGCCATGACTTCGGAGGCGGCCACGATCACGGTCTCCGTCTCGCGCGGGATCCCGTTCGCCTTGCCCTTCAGACCGGTCACGCTGTAGCGCAGCTGCCGGTCGTTCATGTCTACCGTGCGCGGCCACGTCACGGCGGCCGGGTCGATATTGAGCGGATTGCCGTTGTAGATCGACGCGTCGAGCGCTGCCGCCAGGAGGTTGTGCGCCGCCGCGACGCAGTGGAAGTCGCCGTTGAAATGGAGATTGATTTCCTCCATCGGCTCGACCATCGACTTGCCGCCGCCGGTGCCGCCACCCTTGACGCCGAACACGGGCCCCATCGACGGCTCGCGCAGGCACAGCATCACCTTCTTGTCGATGCGTCCGAGTCCCTGCGTCAGCGCCACGCTCGTCGTTGTCTTGCCTTCGCCGGCTTTGGTCGGCGTGATCGCCGTGACGATGACGAGCTTGCCGTCAGCCTTGCCTGCGAGCCGGCGGAGCAGCGACAGCTTGACCTTGGCGCGGTACTCGCCAAACATCTCGAGCTCGTCGGCCTTGATGCCTGCCGCGGCGGCGATATCGGCGATCGGGCGCAGCTGTATCTGGGATGCGTCGGACACTACACTCATTTAATCGTTCTCCAGGCCGACACTGACGCTCGGCCTCTACCAACTACCAACTACCAACTACCAACTATTTCAGGCCTTCACGCACCATGCGAGTTCCTTCGGCCATGGCGCTCAATTTGTTAAACGCGACGTCGCGCGGCAGGTGAACCAGGCCGCAGTCGGGGTTGATCATCAGACGCTCGGCCGGAATGACGCCGAGCGCGCGGCGGATGCGATCGGCGATGAGGCCGGCCGGCTCGACGTCGTTCGTCTTGACGTCCACCACGCCCATCGCCAGCGTGAACGGCACCTTGAACTCCTTGAAGAGCTGCAGGTCGTCCTCGCCGCGCCGGGCGAACTCCAGGGACAGCGCGTGTACGTGCGCCTCGAGCACCTGCGGGAAGAGATACCGATAGGTGCCTTCGAACGATGGCTTGCCATAGCGGTTGCCGTAGCAGATGTGCAGCGTGACGTGGGCGCTGACGCCATCGACCAGCGCATTCACGGCCTTGATCGCCCACGGCAGGTCTTCCGGGAATCCTGAGTAATAGGGCTCGTCGATCTGGATATGCGTGGCGCCTTCGCGAACCAGCTCGCGCACCTCGAAGTTCATCACGCGCGCAAGGTCGAGCGCGAACGCCTCCTCAGACGGGTAGAACGCGTTGCGTATCCGCTTCACCAGCGCGTGCGGACCGGAGACCGAGATCTTCGAGGGCTGCTGCGAGAACTTCTTGAGGAAACGCACCTCGTCGAGCAGCCCGAGCGACCCGGTCGCCAGCTTCGAGCGGACGACGCTGTCGTAGAAGTCGTAGTACAGGCGCTTCGAGCCGTGATCGATCAGCACGCCGGGAATGCGCTCGGCGAAGTAGTCGATCATGTTGTCGCGATGCAGCTCGCCATCCGAGATGATGTCGATGCCGGCGGTTTCCTGGTCCTTGATGGCCGCCTTGCGCCCGGCGTCGTACATCTCGTCAAGGTCGTGCCGGCTGACTTTCCGCTGCAGGAAGTCGTTCTTGGCGCGCTCGAGCCATGCGGGCATCGAGTAGCTGCCGATGACGGTTGTCGGGAGAGGTGGTAAGGAGCTCATTAGTCGCGCCGTTTCGTATAGAGAATCTGGGTCTTCGACCCCTTGCGATGCGTGAAGGGGGCGAAATTCACATGGTATCCCGCGCGGGCGCCCACAGCGTGGAGGAAGGCCCCGTTCACCCAGGTGACGAACGAGCCGTCCAGCTTGCCCGGCCCGCGGAAGCCCTGCGCGTAGTCCTTGATGCTGGTGACGAAGATGTCCTGCACCTGCAGATAGCCCCGCGGGTGGAGCAGCGCCGCGGTGTTCACGAAGCTTTCAGCGGCGCCCCGCGACAGATGGAAGCGGATGTCGTGCGGCACCTCCGACAGTACATCGTCCAGCGGTGACCGGCTCACCCCCTTCGGCAGGTGCGAGTCATCGCCTTCGTCGATGGCGCGCAGCCGCTCCTCGAGGCGGATGAAATCCCAGATCCGCGTCCAGAACGCCATGCCCTTCTCGTGATCGCCGACGGATTCGGGTCCGTAGGCGAGCAGCCGCTTGATCGCGCCCGGAAGCTGTGCCCGGTCGAAACCGAACTCGGCCTGAATCTTTTCGGCCGCCGCGGCACTGATGTAGGGACGCACCTCGACGATGTAGAGCTGGTTGTCGCGACGGGCGATCTCGTCGAACGTCAGGTTGTCGTAGACGTTGGTGAGATGGACGAACAGGATCTTGAAGCGGAGGAACGACAGCACCTTGAACGGGTTCGTGGCGTCGATCGGAATCACGCTGCAGATCGGCGCGTGCGGACCGACCGCCGCGAGAGCCGTGTCCAGCGTCGAGGGCGAGTAGTCGCCCAGCAGGAACTTCAGCCGCGAGTAATAGCTGGTCCCCTTCTCGTTGTCGAACGCCTGGAAGCGGTCGAGCCACAGGCGCGCGCGCGCCCCGGAGCCGACGCCAATCTCCATGGCATAGATGTCGTGCGGCAGGTTCCCGCGCGCGTCGAGGTCTTTCAGCAAATCCCAGAACTCGACCACGCCTTCCATGACCGCGTCCGGGTGGTTGGCGTCGGAGCCGCCGCTCGGCAGGGCGGCTTCGAAGCCGCGCTTCGCGTACGTTTCCCAGTCGCCTAATTGCTGCCAGAACAAGCGGTTGAACGGCCAGATGATCGAGTCGCGCCACGGCTTGAAGGCGTCGAGTACGAACGGCTCCTGACCGTTCGACGGTGCGACCCCTTGCAGCGACTGCACGGCGGCCGTCAGGTACTCTTCGAACTTCGGCGTCGCGGCCTGGCGCAGGTCGATGGAGATTTCGGACAGCGGCAACGTCTGCTCCTGCTGATCGACGGCGCGGCGGACCACGACCGGATCACGAAAGCAGGTCTTGTACTGAATCCAGTCGAGATGGATGCGCAGGCCGAGCGCATTATCCTGATCGATGCCGCTGCGCTCGATGAGCAGCGTCAATGGACCAATGATGCGGCTGGTCAGCTCGGCGACATCAGTACCCTTTGGGAGGGCGGACGGAGAGTAGTTGCGTTGGATGATCAAGGACAGGGCCGCCGTCGTCAGGGCGAATTCGCATTATATTTCTGACCGCGACGTGGCGTCCTGTTTTGGCGCGATTCGCACGTTAAATGATGGTCAACCAGGTTAAATGATTACAACTTCCACACTCACGCGATATCGCATGTATGTCGGCGGCGAATGGATCGACGCCGGATCAGGCGACTATTTCGAGAGCGACAATCCGTATCTTGGTGAGCCGTGGGCACTAATTCCGCGCGGGACTGCGGCTGACGTCGATCGCGCCGTCCGCGCCGCCCACGCGGCCTTCACCTCGGGGGAATGGCCGCGGCTGACCGCCTCGAAGCGGGGAGCGCTGCTGCGCCGCCTGGGGGATCTGATCATCGAAAAGGCGGCGGAGCTGGCGGAAATCGAGGTCCGCGACAACGGGAAGCTCTACGCGGAGATGAGCGCGCAGAGTGCCTACATGGCCCAGTGGTACCACTATTACGGTGGGTTGGCGGACAAGATCGAAGGCTCGGTCCTGCCGACCGACAAGCCGGACACCTTCAATTACACGCGCTACGAGCCGCTCGGCGTGGTGGCGGCCATCATCCCGTGGAACTCGCCGCTGTTGCTGATGGCGTGGAAGCTCGCCCCGGCTCTGGCCGCAGGGAATACCGTGGTCGTGAAGCCGTCGGAGTTCACCTCCGCCTCCGCCCTCGAATTCATGAAGCTGGTCGAGGCGGCCGGCTTTCCGCCGGGCGTCGTCAACGTGGTCACCGGCTTTGGCGCGGATGTGGGCGCGCCGCTCATCGAACACCCTCTGGTCCGAAAGGTTGCGTTTACTGGATCGGACGCCACCGGCCAGCGTGTCTATGAGAGCGCTGCGCGTGGCATGAAACGGGTCAGCATGGAGCTCGGTGGCAAGTCGCCGAACATCGTGTTCGACGATGCCGATCTCGACAATGCGATCAAGGGCGTTATTTCGGGAATCTTTGCCGCCACCGGCCAGACGTGCATCGCGGGTTCGAGGCTGCTCGTCCAGCAGAGCATCCACGACCAGTTCCTCGCGAAGCTGGTCGCGTTTGCGAAGACGGCGAAGATGGGCAACCCGATGAGCAAGGACACGCAGATCGGTCCCGTCACCAACAAGCCGCAGCTGGAAAAGATCCTGAAGTACATCGACATCGCCAAGGGAGAAGGCGCGCAGGCGGTACTGGGGGGCGGCCGGGCGTCCCGGCCCGAGTGTGGCAACGGCTGGTTCGTCGAGCCGACGATTTTTTCCGGCGTCCGCAACAGCATGCGAATCGCGCAGGAAGAGGTGTTCGGACCGGTCCTCGCGGTCATTCCGTTCAAGGATGACGACGAGGCGATCGCGATCGGCAACGACGTCGTGTATGGACTCGCCGCCGGCGTGTGGACGCAGAACATCCGCCGGGCCCTGACGATGGCCGAGAAGCTCCAGGCGGGCACTGTCTGGATCAATACCTACCGTGCCGTCAGTTATTTGTCGCCGTTTGGTGGTTACAAACGATCGGGACTTGGCCGCGAGAGCGGTCAGGAGATGATCAAGGAATACTTACAGGTGAAGAGCGTCTGGATCTCGACGGCGACGGACGTTCCTAATCCCTTCATTCAGAGATAGTTCGTAGTTAGATAGTTGGATAGTTCGCAGTAGAGGACGCGGAGAGCGCAGCACGAAACCAACTATCGACTACCAACTACTATCAACTACGAACTGGCTAACTATCCAGCTACCAACTTATGAGCACTCAAACTCTCGGTTTTGTAGGTGTGGGCCGCATGGGTGGCCCGATGGCATCCCGTCTGCTCGACGCAGGGCATTCACTCGTGATCTTCGACACCAACCCCGAGGTCATGAGACCGCTGACCGCACGCGGCGCGGCTGTCGCGTCATCGGCGGAGGACGTAGCGTCGAACGCCGAAGTTGTCTTTCTCAGCCTCCCCATGCCATCGGTGGTCCAGGCCGTGTGCCTCGGCGACAAGGGGGTTCTCAAGGGCTCTCGTGTGAAGACGTTGATTGATCTGTCGACGAGTGGCCCGAGCGTCGCCAAGGTCGTGGCGACGGCGGCGGCAGCGCGCGGCGTTGCCTGGGTGGACTCACCGGTCAGTGGCGGCGTGACCGGCGCGGCGAAGGGGACGCTGGCGGTGATGCTGTCGTGCCAGAAAGCGACCTACGATGAGATTGAGCCGCTGGCGAAGATCTTCGGGAAACCCTTTTATGTTGGGGACAAGCCAGGCCTCGCGCAGATTGCGAAGCTCGCGAACAACCTGCTTGCCGCTGCGGCACTCGTCGTCTCGTCGGAAGCCGTGGCGATGGGCGTGAAGGCCGGCATCGACGCCAGGGTGCTGATCGACATCATCAATGCCGGCAGCGGCCGCAACAGCGCGACGCAGGACAAGTTCCCGCGCTCGATTCTGCCGCGCACGTTCGACTTCGGTTTTGCCACAGGACTCTCATACAAGGACGTCCGCCTGTGTGTCGATGAATCCGAGGCGCTTGGCGTGCCGATGGTCGCCGGCGCGGCCGTCCGTCAGATGCTTGCCATTACGCAGGCACGATTCGGTGCCGATTCCGACTTCACGATGATCGCGAAGGTCGTGGAGGAATGGGCCGGAGTCGAGATCAAGGGATAACTCCCAACTTACAACGTCCATCAACCACGAACCATCTAACCCGCTAACTAGCCAACTGACATGAATAAAGAACTGTTCGATAAGGGTCTCGAAATCCGCAAGTCCGTCCTCGGTAAGGAGTTCGTCGAGAACTCGATCAAGAACGCCGACGACTTCAACATGCCGATGCAGGAGCTCGCCACCGAGTACTGCTGGGGCTACGTCTGGGGACGTCCCGGTCTCGACAAGCGCACGCGCAGCTTCCTCAACCTGGGGATGATCGCCGCGTTGAACCGGCCGCACGAGCTGAAGATCCACGTACAGGGTGCGCTGCGCAATGGTCTGACGCGGCAGGAAATCATGGAAGTGTTCCTGCAGGTCGCGATCTACTGCGGCGTGCCGGCCGGCGTCGATTCGTTCCGCATCGCGCGCGAGGCGTTCGCGGAATACGACAAGGCTGCCCAGAAACCGTAAAGACCGGGCGCTCGTGCGCTGCCGTACTTTCTCGCGCTGCCGTACTAGACGGACGCAAAAATCGGGTCCGCGGCGTACGGCGGCGGAGCGAGCGGCACGCGCACACTGATGCGCGTCCCGCATCCAGGGGAAGCGTCGACGGCGATGTGCCCCCTGAGGAGACCGACCCGCTCCCGCATGCTGACCAACCCGAGCCCGGCCTGGCTGAAGGCACCCGGGTCGAAGCCGACACCCGAGTCGGCGATCTTCAGTTGCACGTCATCCCCCTCGCAGGAGAGGTCTACCGACGCCTGGCGTGCCTGGCTGTGCTTGGCAACGTTTCGCAGTGCTTCCTGGGTGATCCGATAGAGGCACAACGCCACTGCGGGATCGACCGAGCCCGGCAGTCCATCGGCGCTGAAGTCGACGGTGACCCGGCGCTGCTCGGAGATCTCGCAACAGAGCAGCCGGACGGATTCGACGAGTCCCAGCGTCTGCAGCCTCGATGGATGGAGATCGTGCGAGAGATGTGACAGGTTGAGCGCGATCTCTCCCACCTGCGATGACAGATGATCAAGTTGCGTGCGAGGAAGGTGCATCGAGAGATCGTCGGCCATTTGTTCGACGTCGACGTTGAGCAAGGCGAGTTTTTGACCGAGATCGTCGTGTAATTCGCGGGCGATGCGCTGGCGCTCTTCCTCCTGGCTGACGATCAGGCGGCCGGCGAGCGCGCGATTGAGTTCCTGAGCGCGCTTGGACTCGGTCACATCGCGAACGATGCTGACGATCCGTTGGCTGTCCGCCGGGACGAGACGCGCCTCGAAGTGACGAACCTCGCCGTTCACGGGCAGCTCGTAGTTCACCCGCGCCGGTTCGTCGCTCTCCGCGGTGCGATCGAGCGCGTCCATGAAGATCTCCGCCAGCTTCGGCGGCATCACGTCCCTGATGGTCCGACCGAGAAAGACCTCGGGCGGCGCGAACAGCAGCCTCGGGTCGCGGGCGTGATAGTCCACGTATCGGCCGGTGCGGTCCATCACGAACATCAGATCGGGAAGGGCGTGAAGGATGGCGCTCTTCCGCGCTTCGGATTGCCGCAGCGATTCCTCAGCCTGTCGTCGCCGGTGCCGATGGATCAGCAGGCCGCCAATCAGCGCGAGCTGCGCCGCAAAGACGAGTGATCCGCCCAGGACGTAGGGGCGATTCTGCTCGAAGAACGATTGCTCGCGAAAGCGGACGACGCTTCCCTTTGGCAGGAGCGCTTCGCTGATCGACCAGCGCTGAAGCTGTCGCCAGTCGAATTGATAGCTGTAGCTGTCGTTTTCGGCAACCGGGATCTTCTCTGGCTTCTCCCCACCCAGCACGCGCAGCGCCAGCCGCGCGGTCTCCTGCACGTCGCTGATCGAGGAATGGAGCCGTCCGCCGACAATGCCCCGACCGAGGGCATCTTCATGCCAGCTGTACACGGGAACGCTCGATGCCGCGGCGATCGAATCGAGCGCATCGAGTGGCATGAACGTTCGGCCCGCGCCATCGTCCGAGAGACTGACATAGAAGAGGACCGAGTCCTGGGGCAGATGCCGGACGCGCGCTTCGAGATCCGGAAGGGCGAGTCCGGCCAGCTCGTGAAACGTGACCCGTCCCGCAAAGGAGGCGCTCTCCGTTCTGAAGATGTCGGCGTACAGCTTGTCGAACGATCCAACCCCGCTCACCACGAAGATGTGCTTCGTACTCGGCTGGAGCGTGAGGGCCGTCGCGATCGTGCTCTTGAGGTCGATCACCGAGACGATGCCGGTCGCGTGCGGCCCACGCGAGGTTCCAGGTCTGCTGGTGAACACCAGCGGCACATTCTGTAAGAGAGACGGATCCCGGTTGAGGAAATCCACGACAGATGGGCCGGATGCGATCACGAGGTCGACCGCATCGTCGAAGTACCTGGCGCGCAGGTAATTGCGCAGCGCTGACTGGTACTTCTCGTCATCGAGGCGATTGAGGTCGATGTACTCGCTGTAGTAATCGAGGCGATTGCCCAACGTCTGCCCGAGCACCGTGCGGAAGATGTCGTCGAACCTCGGAGAGTCTCTCCGGACCACGTGAAGCGTCAGTACGACTTTCGGTCGCGTGTCGAGGGGGTGCTGCGCAGACGCGCTCGCATTCAGGCACGTGACCATGACGACGAACGCAATCGAACGTCCGTAGCGCCGCGACCAGCGTGAGCCGATCATCGATGTCGATTCGAGTGCGCGGTCGTCGGCGAGACGGACTCGCGGGGGGCCGTTACATCGCTGGGCACAAGGCAGAAATGATAGTCCGGATGTCCTCCGAGGCTGTGGTGGCCCGCGCGGCACGTGAGATGAACACCGCGTCTCCGAACTCATGCGTGCGGTAGTTGCGTCTGTCAGCCTCTGCCGTCATCCGCTCAAGCGCGTCATCGTGTTGAAACGCCCGCAGCAACTCGTAGTGGCTGCTGCCTGCCTCGTGCAGGCCCGAAACAAGCCTGTCCACAATTCGCAACTCTGATTCGGACGTGATCCGCTGCGTCGCGATTCCCTCTCCGGGCGCAACCCAGGCGCAGCTCTGTGCCGCATGCTCGAGCGCCCGCACAACCGTCGTCCCTACGGCAATGATTCGGCCACCCCGTTGCTTCGTTTGATAAATGAGCGACGCAGTCGCGCGTGGAATGGCGTAAGGCTCGTCGAACGGCAGTAGCGCGTCCAGCGCGGCGTCGCCGGTCGACGAGATGCCGGCCGCGTGCGTGATGGTTGCGAACTGTGCGCCTCGCGACCGGATTGCCCGCAGCGTCGCCCAGTCGAGAACGAACCCGGCTGATGGCGCTTCGAAGGCGACGGGCCGATTCGCGATGCTGATCCAGGTGTCCCAGATCGAGAGCGGCTCCGGCACGTACGCGTATTGAATCGGCCGTCCGTGACGCGCGAGGCCTTCCCAGATCACCGCGGCTGGATGTTCGAATCGCAACTCGACCAGCCGCCGGTGACCTCGAACGGCGACGACGCTTGCGTTCAGTGGCCCGAGAGAGAGGTGATCGCCAACCTTCAACTGCGGCGGTTCCGGTCGATGCTCGGTCGGTGTGCGGTAGTCGCCGGCGCCGAATACCACGGTGATGAACCGATCCACTTCGCCCGGAGATAGTGATCTCCGCCCTGCAAGCCGTACTTCCACCGGCCTGCCGGTCGGCACGTGGGTGCCATGCAAGCTGGCAGGTATCGTGGCTGCGTCGTTGGCGACGACGAGATCGCCGCGATGTAACAAGTCGGCCAGGGCGGTGGCGTGAACGTGGGATACAAGCCCGTATTCGTCGATCACCAGCAGGCGTGCGCCGTGCGCACCCTGCCGCGGAGTAACCGCAGGCGTCATCGCCACACCTCCTCGAGAACAGCCTGGCTCCTCGCCACGGTCATCTCCGCGATCAGATCGGCGATCTCGCGTGCGGCCGACTCCGGACGTTTCAACGTGGATCGGTCGGCGTCAGGCAGCGCGAGCGCATGCAGCGGCGTGTCCATGTCGCCCGGATCGATCGACACGACGCGGATGCCTTCGTGACTCAGTTCCGCGTCCCAGATGCGGCTCAGATGCTGGAGCGCTGCTTTGCTCGCCCCGTACGCGCCCCAGTTCTCGTACGCTGTCACCGCCGCATCGCTGGAGATGTTGACGATCACCGCGCCCCGGCCAGCTCGCGCGGATCCGGCGAGTGCTCCCAGCAGCGCCTTGGTCAGTCGAAACGGCCCTACCAGGTTGGTTGCGAGCGCCAGCTCGAGATCTTCGCAATCGGTATCCGCCAGCGGGCGCAGCGGCAGCGGCCCGAGCGACGAGGCGTTGTTCACGAGGACGTCCAGGCCGTCGAGGGCGGCGAGGATCTGGATCGCGATCGGGTGCACGTCCTCCTTGCGGGAGATATCGCCGACGATGCCGCGGGCGTCGGGGAAGTCGAGCATCGTGCGCTCCACGTCGGTGCGGTGACGGGCGACGAACGCGACGCGGGCGCCGCGGTTCGCGAACTCGCGCACCAGGCCGCGTCCGAGGCCGGAGGTGCCCCCGGTAATCGCGACGCGCAGGTTGTTCGGCCGAGGGGTCATAGGTGCCTCCTGATTCAAGGTCCGGCGACAGCCGGACGCGACGAACACATTGACGGAGACCAGCCTACAAGTTAAAGTGAACTTTAAGTCAAGCCCTTTGTTTGGGAGTCGGATCTTGGGAGTTGCGCATTGAGTGAGATCCTGACCATTGCCGAGGTCGCGCGGCGCAGCGGCGTCGCAGCGTCAGCGTTGCGTTTCTACGAGCAGAAGGGTTTGATCCGGTCGGAACGCACCGGTTCGGGCCATCGGCGGTTTCCGCGCGCGGTGCTGCGCCGGGTAGCGTTCATCGTGTTCGCGCAGCGGATCGGACTCTCGCTCGAGGAAATCAGTGCCGAGCTGGCGAAGCTGCCGGCCAACCGCGTGCCGGAGCGCGCGGACTGGGCGAAGTTGTCGTCGCGCTGGACCGCGCGTATCGACGAGCAGATTGCGGAGATGCAGCGGTTGAAGGAAGGATTGACCGGCTGCATCGGCTGCGGCTGCCTGTCACTGCAGACGTGCCGTCTCGCGAACCCGCAGGATCGCGCCGCTCGCGGCGGTCCTGGCCCGCGCTACTGGATCGGCGATCGTCGCGGTGGTCGCTAACCGGCGATCGCGGCCCAGACCAGCAGCGCCCATCCGGCGAGGAACGCCAGTCCGCCAATCGGCGTGATGGCGCCGAATGTTCGTACGCCGGTGAGCGCCAACGCGTACAGACTGCCCGAGAAGACAACGATGCCGAGCGTGAAGAGCCAGCCGGCGGCACGAACTGACCAACCGCCGAATCTGGTGAGCGCGATCGCGACAACGAAGATCGCAAACGCGTGGTACATCTGGTACCGCACTCCGGTTTCGAAGACGTTCAAACTCTCCGGTGAGAGCCGCCCCCGCAGGCCGTGGGCACCAAAGGCGCCAAACGCCACGCCGATAAACGCCGCGAGAGCACCAATCCAGAGAAACGTTCGGTCCATATTCGTTCGTCGTGGCTAAGGGATCGGTTCGCTGTTCGGCTCCGCGGGTACGCCGAAGGTGTTGAGCACCATCGAGACCATGCGATAGCCACCGGTGGTGATCAGCAGGTCGAGGAGCTGTCGCTCGTCGAACTGATCGTCGAGCGCTGTCCACGTCGCGTCCTCGATCATGTCGTCGGCAAACAGTTCGTCGACGGCGCGGACAATAGCGGCGTCGGCAGGGGTCCACCCTGCATATCCCGGACGCGCGAGCATCCGGATCTGATCGTCGGTCAGGCCGGCACGGCGACCTGCGGGCGCATGAGCCGCCCACTCGTACGCCGATCGACAGCGCCAGCCGATGCGCAGGATGAGCATCTCTCGCACGCGCGGCGACAGCGTCGATTTCGTGCGGATGTACTCGGACAGGATCTGCCGCGGCGGATACAGCTTCGGGTGTTGCGCAAACGTTCGGTACACCGCCGCGATGTCGCGGCCCGACCCGGACGGATCGAGCATCGCGCGGATCTCCGGTGTCGCCTGCGCCAGCACGACCGGCTCGATTCGCGGCTTGGCAAGAGTCATCGCGATCTCGCGAGTCGTCGATGGCTGCGGACCGGTCCGTTCGAACTTCACCCAGCCGGGCTCCAGATCCACTCGAACACTGTTGACGAGCCCGGCGATCATCGTCATCTCCGCGACGGTGAAGGCAGCGTCCATCAGCTGGTGCACGTTGAATTGCTGCGCCATCGCTGCCCACGTGTCGTCCCTGATGAACGAGTACAGATGCAATTCGTCGGCTGCGCGCAGCAACGTTCTCTCGAGATCGCTCAGCCCTGTTCCGCGTCCGGTAACGGCGGCGAGCCCCTCACGCTCGAACGGGTCGATCGGTGGTCCGGCGATCGGCATCGTGACGGGCGCGGTGAAGATCTGGCCCTGGTGTTTAGCCCACAGGTAGTCCGACCGGGTGTTCCACGCCGTTCGCAGAATCAACAGTCCGCGATGCCGTGGGGTGAGCGTGGACTCAGACAGGATGTAGTTGGCGAACGGCAGGACGCCCTTCACCAGCTCCGGATGCACGAGCAGCGTCCGGAAGTCGGCGCCCGTCCCGAACGCGCCGGCGTGTGTGGCCGAGAGCGCTCGCTGCTCGTCCGTGAAAGCCGTCGCTGCGACGGGACGGAGGCGAGGTTCAGCCGCCGCCATGACCGCGACGATCGCGACAAACCAACACGCAACAGCAAGGGCGCGAGGCATAGAATCTCAGACCGTGGCGGATATTACCTCCGGGCGCCCTGAAAAGGGTCGCCGGTTCCGCACCGTCGGCGCGGCCGGATTCCTTCTGGCTGCGAGCCTTGCAGTGCCTGGCCAGCAGTCGGATTCGCAGCGTCCGCTCGCGATCGTCGCTGAGCTGGACGGCATCATTCATCCCGTCTCCGCGGAATACCTGACCGACGTCATCAACGAGTCGGACGCGTCTGGTGCCGACATCGTCGTGTTCGTACTGCGCACGCCGGGCGGGCTGCTGGAGTCGACCCGGACGATCGTGTCGCGCATCATCACGTCGCGCGCGCCGGTCGTCGTCTTTGTCGGTCCGTCAGGAGGCCGAGCGGCGTCCGCGGGCTTCATCATCACGCTCGCGTCCGACCTCGCGGCGATGGCACCGGGCACCCACATTGGCGCCGCGCATCCGGTCTCCGGCAGCGGAGAGACCGTCGACGAGACGATGTCCAAGAAGGCGGCGTCGGACACCGCTGCTTACGCCCGGTCTCTGGCCGAGGCGCGGGGGAGAAACGTCGCCCTCAGCGCCGAGGCTGTGCTCGACAGCCGCGCCTTCACCGACCACGAGGCGTTGTCGGCGACGCCGCCGCTCATCGATCTCGTCGTGCCAGATGTGGAGCAGCTGCTCCGCGAGATCGACGGCCGCACGATACGACGCTTCGACGGTCGGATGACACGAGTGCGGACGGCGAATGCCGAGGTGCGGCGCGTCGATATGACCCGGCGTCAGCGATTCCTGAGCGCCATCGCGCACCCGCAGGTTGCCTATTTGCTGATGACCCTGGGGATCCTCGGTCTGACCGTCGAGCTGTGGAATCCCGGCGCGATTGCGCCGGGGGTCGCCGGCGGCATCTCCCTGCTCCTGGCGTTCTTTGCCTTTCAGATCGTGCCGGTCAATACGGCGGGACTCCTGCTGATCCTCCTCGGCATTGCGTTGCTGATCCTCGAGCTGAAGATGCCAAGCTTCGGCGCGCTCGGCATCGGTGGTGTGGTCGCCCTGGTGTTTGGATCGGTGATGGCGATGCGTGAGATCCCCGGCGTCCGGGTCAGTCTCGGCTCGATCATTCCGGCCGCGCTCGTGCTCGCGGCGGCGATCCTCGGCCTCGGCCGCTTGGCGCTGCGGTCTCACCGGCTTCCACCGCAGACCGGTGCCGAAGGGATGATCGGCGAGATTGGACGCAGCCGCACGACGTTGACTGCTGATGTACCCGGGCAAGTCGATGTGCACGGCGAAATCTGGCAAGCGGTCAGCCGCGACCCACTGCCCGCCGGAGCACCGGTGCGGATCGTTTCGATGCACGGCTTGACGGTGGTCGTCGAGCCGCTCGATGACGCCGCGCCGAAAGGAGAGCTTTGATGGAAGACCTGACTACCTCCCCCCTCGTCGTTATCGGCGTGTTGCTGTTGCTCTATCTGATCTTGTCGATCAAGATCCTGACCGAGTACGAGCGCGGCGTCATCTTCCGCCTCGGCAAGCTGCTCGATCAACCGAAGGGGCCCGGCGTGATTCTCGTGTTCCGCCCGATCGACCGCATCGTCCGCATCAGCTTGCGGACGGTCGTGCACGATGTCCCGCCGCAGGACATCATCACCCGCGACAACGTCTCAGTGAAGGTGAACGCCGTCGTCTACTTCCGGGTCATCGATCCGCGGCGCGCCGTCGTCGAGGTCGAGAACTATAACTACGCCACCTCACAGCTCGCCCAGACGACGCTGCGGAGCGTGCTCGGGCAGGCGGAGCTGGACGACCTGCTGGCCCAGCGCGACCGGTTGAACGCGCAACTGCAGCAGATCCTCGACCATCAGACCGATCCGTGGGGCATCAAAGTTTCGGCGGTGGAGGTCAAGCACGTCGATTTGCCGCAGGACATGCAGCGCGCGATGGCGCGGCAGGCTGAGGCCGAGCGCGAGAAGCGGGCGAAGATCATCCACGCCGAAGGCGAGCTGATTGCGTCCGAGAAGCTGGCGCAGGCGGCGGCCATCCTCCAGACGCAGCCCGCGGCCATTACCCTCCGCTACCTGCAGACGCTGACGGAGATCGGATCGGAACAGAATTCGACGATCGTGTTTCCGCTGCCGATCGAGCTGCTGCGCGTGCTCGGCAATGCGTCGAAGAGCTCGTAGCGCGCGTGCCTGACATCAATCCGCGGTTCGAGGAATGTGCCGATTACCGTCGTGCGGTGCGCGAGCTGTGCGCGCAGTTCGGCAGCGAGTACTGGCAGAGCGTGGATCAGAAGGCGGAGTATCCCGAGGCCTTCGTCAAGGCGCTCACGGATGCCGGCTGGCTTGCGGCGCTCATACCGGAAGAATACGGGGGCGGCGGCCTCACGCTGACTGAAGCGTCGGTCATCCTGGAAGAGATCAATCGATCGGGCGCCAACTCCGGGGCGTGCCACGCGCAGATGTACATCATGGGTGCGCTGCTTCGTCACGGTTCCGACGAGCAGAAGAAGCGCTACTTGCCAGAGATTGCGGCCGGGCGCCTGCGGCTGCAGTCGTTTGCGGTCACCGAGCCAACGACCGGTACCGACACGACAAAGACACGTACGACCGCCGTCCGCCGCGGTGACCGTTACGTCGTCAACGGTCAGAAAGTATGGACGTCGCGCATGCAGCATTCCGATCTGATGCTGCTGCTCGCGCGGACGACGCCCTTGGCGGACGTCAAGAAGAAGACCGAGGGCCTCTCGATCTTTCTCGTTGATTTGCATGGTGCGACCGAGCGAGGAATGACCGTCCGGCCGATCCGCAACATGGTCAATCACGAGACCAACGAAGTGTTCTTCGAGGAATTCGACGTGCCGGCGGACAACCTGATCGGCGAGGAGGGGAAGGGATTCCGCTACATTCTCGACGGCATGAACGCCGAGCGGATCCTGATTGCGGCTGAGTGCATCGGCGACGGCTACTGGTTCGTCGAGCGCGCCCGCAGCTATGCGAACGAGCGCGTGGTGTTCGACAGGCCGATCGGGCAGAACCAGGGCGTTCAGTTTCCGATCGCGCGCGCCTACGCAAATGTCCGCGCGGCAGATCTCATGCGCTACGACGCGGCGCGCCTCTTCGACGCGGGTCAGCCAGTGGGCGCGGAAGCGAATCTGGCGAAGCTGCTGGCTGCCGATGCCTCCTGGGAATCCGCAAACGTCTGCCTGCAGACGTTTGGGGGATTCGGGTTCGCTGCGGACTATGACGTGGAGCGTAAATTCCGGGAGACGCGGCTGTATCAGGTGGCGCCGATCTCGACCAACCTGATCCTGTCCTACATTGGCGAGCACGTGCTGGGGATGCCGAGGTCCTTCTAATATGTAGTGTGTCCGGCTGCAGCCGGACCGCCGATGACAGCCAACGACCAACCGCCAACTCCCAGCTCCCAGGGAAACGGGTTCGAGCGCCCGGTTCGACTCATGCGCAGCATGCTGTTCGTGCCCGGGTCGCGGCCGGCGATGTTTGCGAAGGCGGCGGCGAGTCAGGCAGATGCCGTCTGTCTTGACCTCGAGGACTCCGTCCTTCCAGACGACAAAGTCGCCGCTCGCGCCAACGTCGTCCGCGCGCTGCAGGAGATCGATTTCGGACCTCGCGTGAAGATGGTCCGGATCAACAGCCTCGACACCGAGTACGCCGATCGCGACCTGATGGACGTTCTGGAGGCTGCCGGCGAGCACGTCGATCTCGTCATGGTTCCAAAGGTCGGGTCGGCGGCCGACGTGGTGTTCGTTGCCGACGTGATCGCGCGTATCGAAGATGCGCGCACGCTACCCAATCGCATCGGCATTGAGGCGCAGATCGAAAGCGCGGCCGGGTTTTTGTACGTCCGCGAGATCGCGAGCGCCTTGCCCCGGCTCGAGAGCCTGATCTTCGGTCCCGGTGATTTTGCTGCGTCGATGCAGATGCCCGCGTCGGCGATCGGCGAGCTCGACGCGCACGACGCCGCGTATCCCGGCCATCGCTTTCACGCCGTCATGCTCACCATCGTCGCCGCGGCACGCGCGAACGGGCTGCGATGTATGGACGGCCCGTACGCCGGCTACACCGATACCCCCGGGCTTGTTCGGGCGTGCGAGATTGCCATCGCGCTCGGGTTCGATGGCAAGCAGTGCATCCATCCAGGCCAGCTGGCGACCGTCAACGCGGCATTCTCGCCGTCGGACGAGGAAGTCGCTCGTGCCACCGCGCTCGTCAGCGCCTACGAGGCGGCGATTGCGGAGGGCCGCGGCGCCGCGTCGTACCAGGGGCGCATGATCGACGCTGCCAGCCTCCGGATGGCGCAGGTCACTCTCCGGCGACATTCCTTGATCCAGATCTAAAGAACACCTGGGCGTGGAGAACTTCATTGTTGCTGGCAAGTGGCGCCCGGCGTTGCGAGGCCGATGACCTGCCTCGCCGGAGCGTCAGCTAGGCGGAACTCGGCCCCACCAACTATCTAACTATCCAACTATCCAACTAGGTTTACGATCACCCCGTGGTCCGGAAATGGCGGGTCGGCGTGTGCGTGGTCGTCGCGGCGTGGCTCGCCGCATTGAGTCTGAGCCGTGCGCCGATTCAGGCCGCACAGACCGCCGCGTCGTCTGAGGTTCGCCTGAAGGCGGACACGACGACCGCGGCTGCCTCGCCGCAGCGCGCGGTCTTCAAGCAGTACTGCCTCTCTTGTCATAACGAGACGATGAAGAAGGCCGGTACTGTGCCGGTCGCGCTCGACGCCGACAGGCTCTGGGAGGTCTCTGCCAACGCGCCGACCTGGGAGAAGGTCGTGCTGAAGATGCGCGCCGGTGTGATGCCTCCCGCTGGCGCGCCTCGTCCTGACAAAGCGACGCGCGCGGCGTTTCTCGGCTGGCTCGAAGGCGAGCTCGATCGCGTCGCCGCCGTACGTCCCAATCCCGGCCGTACCGAGCCGTTCCATCGCCTGAACCGCACCGAGTACCGCAACGCCGTTCGCGATCTGCTGGCGCTCGATCTCGATGTCTCGTCGATGTTGCCCCCAGACGATGCGAGCTATGGGTTCGACAACATCGCGGGCGTGCTGAAGATGTCGCCGACGCTGATGGAGCAGTATTTGGCCGCGGCGCAGCGCGTCAGCCGTCTCGCCATGGGGACGCCGGTGCCGTCGCCGTCGATCGAGTACATCCGCATCACCGACGATCTCTCGCAGGACGTCCACCTGACCGATCTGCCGTTCGGCACACGTGGCGGCACTCAGCTCTCGTATGTGTTCCCCGAGGACGCCGAATACGAGATTCGCGTGCGCATCGCGCGCGACCTGAACGAGAGCGTGCCGGTCTACATCGAGTCGCAGAACGTCGAGATCGACGTCGATGGCGCACGTGTCGGCGGCTTCACGTTGCCTGGCGTCGGAACGCCGCCCCCGCGGCCACAACCGTCATCTGATTCGGCAGGCGGTCAGGAGCGTCCGCAGATCTCGCAGATCGACGGCGGCATCCGCGTCACGGCACGGCAGCGCGAAGAGCGGAACAAGGCAGACGAGAGCTGGAACCTTCGAATCCCGGTCAAAGCCGGACCACGAACGCTGACCGTTACGTTCACGAATCGAACGTCATCACTCGACGAATCGACACGCCTGCCGTTCCTGCGCCCGTACCCCGCGGGCGTGAACATTCCCGAGACCCGACTCGGCGTGCACCTGCGAAGCATCGAGATCGCGGGCCCCTACAACGTGAAGGGGCCGGGCGAGACGCCAAGCCGTCAGCGGATTCTTACGTGTCGCCCGGCGGCACCCGTGAAAGGAGTGGTGGCACCCCTGAAAGGCCTGCCCTACGAGTCGGCCGCGGAGGGATGCGCGAAGCGGATTCTCTCGGAGCTGACCCGGCGTGCCTACCGTCGTCCTGTCACCGACGATGACGTGGCGCCGTTGATGGCCTTTTATCGCGACGGTCCGTCTGAAGGTCCGGCTGGAGGTCCGGCTAAAGCCGGACACTACGATGAGCAGAGTTTCGAGGCAGGTATTCAGCGTGCCATACGCCGTCTGCTCGTCAGCCCGGAATTTCTGCTGCGCGTCGAGCGTGATCCCGCGAACGCTGCGCCCGGCACTTCGTACCGCATCAGCGACCTCGAGCTCGCTTCGCGACTGTCGTTCTTTCTCTGGAGCAGCATCCCCGACGAAGAGCTGCTGCGTGTTGCCGAGCGGGGAGAACTAGGTGACCCGGCCGTGCTCGCCGCGCAGGCGAAGCGGATGCTCGCGGACCGGCGCTCCGAGGCGTTCGTCACGAATTTTGCCGGGCAGTGGCTGTTTCTCAGGAATCTCCAGGCCGTGGTCCCCGTTCAGAACGTCTTTCCGGACTTCGACGACACGCTCCGGCAGTCCTTCCGTCGCGAAACGGAGCTCTTCGTCGACAGTCTCGTCCGCGACGATCGAAGCGTGCTCGATTTGCTGCGCGCGGATTACACGTTCCTGAACGAACGGCTGGCGCGTCACTACGGCATTCCCAACGTGAAGGGCAGCCACTTCAGGCGCGTGTCGCTCGGGCCGAATAGCGTTCGCTCGGGGATTCTCGGTCAGGGCGCAATCCTGACGGTGACGTCGTATCCCGATCGCACGTCACCCGTCGTACGCGGCAAGTGGATTCTCGAGAACCTGCTCGGGACACCGCCACCCCCGCCAATTCCGAACGTTGGTGATCTGAAGTCAACGAACGGACAGGGCGTGGTGCTCTCGATGCGCCAGCGAATGGAGCAGCACCGCCGCAATCCGGTCTGCGCCAGCTGTCACGCGATGATGGACCCGCTCGGGTTGTCGCTGGAAAACTTCGATGCGGTCGGGAAGTGGCGGACCCTGGGCGAGTCGTCTGCGACGATTGACGTGTCTGGCGTCTTCCCCGACGGAAGTAAGTTCCAGGGCGCGGCGGGATTGAAGAACATGCTGCTGCAGTCCGATCGCTTCGTGCCGACGGTGACTGAGAAGCTCCTGACGTATGCCCTTGGCCGCGGGTTGGAGTACTACGATGCGCCGGCGGTGCGGGCGATCGTGCGCAGCGCCGCGCGCGACGACTATCGTTTCTCGTCGATGATCGCGGGTATTGTGCAGAGCGCGCCATTCACGATGAGGCGGGCGGGAGAATAGAGTGGTCAGGGTCAAAGATGTTTGTAAGTAGGCTCGCCTTGCCCCGGCGGACGTTTCTGCGAGGTATGGGCGCGACGCTCGCTTTGCCGCTGCTGGACGCCATGATCCCGGCGATGACCGCCCAGGCGCAGACCGTCGCGCGGCCGATTCGTCGCCTTGGTTTTATCTACCTGCCGAACGGCGTCGCCCGCAACTTCACCGGGATCAACTACTGGACTCCTGTTGGCGAAGGCCAGTCCTTCGAGTTCTCGCCGATCCTGGCACCGCTCGGTTCGTTCCGCGATCGGCTCGTCGTGATCAGCGGCCTTGCCCAGCATCAGGCCGATGCGTTTGACGATGGGGCGAACGGCGATCACACACGGGGCACGAGCTCGTGGCTGACGGGCGTGCATCCGAAGCGGACAGAGGGCGCCGACATCCGCAACGGTGTGTCTGCCGATCAGATCGCGGCGGCGGAGATCGGCAAGGACACCGGACTGCCATCGCTCGAGCTGTCCATCGATCTGAACTTCCTTGGCGGCCAGTGCGAGAACAGCTACGCATGCGCGTACATGAACACGCTGTCATGGCGCACGGCGTCATCACCGCTGCCGACAGAGAACAACCCGCGCATCGTCTTTGAGCGGCTGTTCGGCGACGGCGGCTCGCCGGAGCAACGTCTGACTCGCGCGAAAGAGAACCGCAGCATCCTCGACTCGGTGATGGCGGATCTCGATCGGCTGCAGAAGAGCCTCGGACCGGGCGATCGCACGAAAGTCACCGATTACGTCGACGCCGTACGCGAAGTGGAGCGGCGAATCCAGAGCATCGAGCGGCGGAACGCGTCCGACCTGCCGGATCTGAACCAGCCGTCAGGTATTCCGGAGCGCTTCGACGAGCACGTCAAGTTGATGTACGAGCTGCAGTGGCTCGCCTACCGCGCCGACATCACGCGCGTGGTCACCTTCATGCTCGGACGGGAGCTGAACTTCCGCACGTATCCGGAGATCGGCATCACGGAAGGCCACCACGGACTGTCGCATCACCAGGACAATCCGAACCAGCTGGCGAAATACGCGAAGCTGAACACGTATCAGACAGAGCTCTTCGCCTGGTTCATCGAGAAGCTGAAGTCCACGCCTGAGGGCGACGGCACGCTGCTCGATCACTCGCTGTTCCTGTATGGCGCGGGACTGAGCAACCCGAATCTTCACGCGCACTACGACCTGCCGCTCGTGCTCGTCGGCGGCGCCGCTGGTCGGCTCAACGGTGGGCGCCATGTTGTCTACAAGCAGGAAACGCCGATGACGAACCTCCTGCTGTCGATGCTCGACAAAACAGGTGTGCGAATCGACACGCTCGGTGACAGCACAGGTCGATTGGAGACGCTTTCAGGTTTGTGATGCGAAAAGGGGTCCTGACGATCGGAGTGGTGGCGATGGTGTCGCTCAGCGCGTTGATGCTCAGCGCGCAGAGCTCGATCGTGGACGTGGCACGAGGGGGCGACGCGGCAGCGCTGCGCGCGCTGCTGGGGCGGAAGGCGGATGTCAACGCCACCGCCGCTGACGGTACGACTGCGCTGCATTGGGCGGCGCGGCGAGACGATGTCGCGATGGTCGAGGCGCTGTTGCGAGCGGGCGCGAAGGTGGGTGCCACGACGCGGCTTGGTGTGACGCCGCTGCAACTCGCCGCGACGAACGGCAGTGTCGCGGTGATTACGCGTCTGCTTACCGCTGGAGCCGATCCGAATACGGTGCTGCCCGATGGCGAGACCGTGTTGATGACGGCGTCTCGGACCGGTGCCGGGGATGCCGTGCGCGCTCTGCTCGATCGCGGAGCAGACCTCCGTCGGAAGGAGCCGGCCAAGGGTCAGACAGCGCTGATGTGGGCGGCGGCAGAAAACAACGCCGCCGTCGTCACGCTGCTGATCGAGCGCGGGGCGGACGTCAAGGAGCGGTCGAAGTCAGGCTCGTTCACGCCGTTCCTGTTCGCTGTGCGTGGCGGGCATGTCGAGGCATCGATGGCGCTGCTCGATGCCGGCGTGAACGTCAACGAGACGCTGCCCGACGGAACGAGCGCGCTGCTGCTCGCCGTCATCAACGCGCACTACGAGCTCGCATCGGCTCTCCTGGACCGCGGCGCCAATCCGAATGCGGATGGGCAGGGTTGGACGGCACTGCACCAGATCGCCTGGTCACGCCGGCACAACGCTGGTTTCAACCTGCCCGGTCCGGTGGCGACCGGAGGTGTCGACAGTCTCGATCTTGTGAGAAAGCTCGTTGCGAAGGGCGCTGACGTCAACGCGCGCCAGAAGAAGGAGCCGCGCGACGGCAACCGCAATCTCCTCAACCGTCTCGGTTCGACGCCGTTCCTGCTCGCTGCGAAGGCCGACGACGTCCCGCTGATGCGGGTGCTGCTCGAATGCGGCGCGGACGCGCACATGGCCACGAACAACGGCACGACGCCGCTCATGGCGGCGGCCGGCGTCGGCATCTGGGCGCCGGGTGAGAACCCGGGGACACATGAAGAAGCACTCGCGGCGGTGAAGCTGGCCTTCGAGGCCGGCGGCGACGTCAATGCGATCGACAAAGAAGGTGAGACGGCGCTGCATGGCGCTGTCTACCGCGGCGGCGCCATTCCCGTGATTCAGTTCCTGATCGACAAGGGTTCGCGTCTCGATGTGGTGAATAAGAAGGGATGGACACCGCTGACCGCTGCCGACGGTGTCGAGTACACACCAGCCGTTCTGAAGCGGTATCCCGAAGCGGCCGCGCTCCTGCGCCGCACGATGCGCGAACGCGGCATGCCGGTGCCCGACTCAACGCAGCCAGGCGCCGGCGGCGCCGGATCGCCGCGTCTCGCAGTGCAGGACGCGCGCTCGACGATCTGGGACGGTGTCTACACCGAGGAACAGGCGAAGCGCGGGGAGCAGTCGTACGCCAAGTCGTGCGCGAAGTGCCACGCCGAAGATCTCCTTGGCAGTACGAACGCGCCGGCACTGATCGGACAGCCGTTCTTCGCCCGCTTCGATCGTCAGACCGCGGACGACCTCCTCGACGTGATTCGTCGGACGATGCCGCAGGAGGCGCCGGACACGCTTGGCATTCCTGTGTACGCGGACATTGTCAGCTATGTGCTCAGATCGAATGGCGCGCCCGGCGGCAAATTGGAATTGCCGGCGGATCGTGCAAAATTACGCGACATTCTGGTGACCAGTCGGCAGTAGTGACGCAGTAGTGTCCGCCTTCAGGCGGACCCGGGGAGTGTCTGATGAAATCCGTTCAATGGAATTTGAGTATCGGGGTGCTCGCGCTTGGCTTCGCGACGTTCCTGGGCGTGACCGCTACGGCGCAGAATCGCGGTAGCGCGCCGCCGGCTCCCGCCCAGGGCGGAGCCCCCAGTCAGCAGGGCGGAGCCCCCAGTCAGCAGGGCGGAGCCGCCACGAACCCGGCTCCGAACCCGAACGCCACCGGTGTCGTTGCGTTTCAGCCGATCGAGGGCATGAACACACGGCGCCTCCGATTCGAAGCCGGCGCGCGGACCAACTGGCACACGCATACGGAGAGGCAGATGATCTGGGCCGAAGAGGGACACGGCCTCTACCAGGAGATGGGTGGGCCGGTGAAGGAACTGGTGAAGGACGTGCCGATCCTGACGAGGGCCAACGTGCCGCACTGGCACGGCGCCGCGCCGGACAGTTACGTCGTGCAGTTGACGATCTACGGCGGCGACATCAAGTGGGGCGCGCCGGTGACGGACGCCGAGTATCTGAGCAAAAAGAAATGATCCGCCTTCGCGACTTCGTCGCTTTGGCGAGACCCGTCCGCGGTCACCGCTTCGCGGCTTCGGCGGGACTGCTCGTCGCGACCCTGATCGGGATTCGCGCGGCCGCGCAGGTTCCCTCTTCCGGTCCGCCACCGGATCCGCCGCGTCAGGCACCTGTCAGCCCGACGCTGACCGCCGTGACATCGCAGGATCATCTCGACGGGCTGAAGAACCCGTCGCGCTGGCTGATGTACTCGGGCGACTATACGGGCCGGCGCCACAGCCCGCTCACACAGATCACCCCTGCGAACGTGGGACGCCTCGCGGCGCAGTGGGCATTCCAGACGGACAACATGGTGGCCGGGCGCGGCTTCGAGGGCACGCCGTTGCTCCTCGACGGCGTGCTCTACGTCACCGGCAACAACAACACCGCGTGGGCGATCAACGTCCGCACCGGCGAGCAGCTCTGGCGCTACCGGCGGAATCTGCCGCCCGGATTGACCTACGGATCGTCCAACGCGTCGAATCGCGGCTTCGCCGCGCTCGGCGATCTGCTGTTCATGGGCACGCTCGACGCGCATCTGATTGCGCTCGATCGACGCACGGGCAAGCTGGTCTGGGATCAGACCGTCGAGGACTTCAAGGTCGGCTACGCCATCACGCAGGCGCCGCTCATCGTCAAGGACAAGGTGATCATCGGCATTGCCGGCGGCGATATTCCGACGCGCGGCTTCGTCGACGCCTACGAGCCGAAGACCGGCGCACGTATCTGGCGCTTCTATACGATTCCCGCGAAAGGGGAGCCGGGCAGTGAAACGTGGTCAGATCAGGAACTGCTGTCGCACGGCGGCGGTGCCACGTGGCAGACCGGCAGCTACGATCCCGACCTGAATCTGCTCTACTGGGGCACCGGCAACCCGAATCCGGATTACTTCGGTGACGATCGCAAGGGCGACAACTTATTTACGACGTCGCTGATTGCGCTGAACCCGGATACCGGCAAGGTGCAGTGGCATTATCAGTTCACGCCGCACGACACACACGACTGGGACTCGAATCACGTCCCGGTCCTCGCGGATCTGACGATCAACGGGCGTCCGCGCAAGGTTGTGATGGTCGCCAACCGCAACGGGTTCTTCTACACGCTCGATCGCCAGACGGGCGAGTTCCTCGTCGGCAAGCCGTTTACCAGCACTACGTGGGCGCGGGAGATTGGCAAGGACGGCAAGCCGATCGTGCTCAGTCTTGGCGTGGCGACCGGCGCGTCGCCCCAGTGCGTACCCGACTACCGCGGTGGCACCAACTTCAACCCGCCTTCCTACGATCCGACCGCGCAATTGTTTTTTGTGATGGCGCGCGAGACCTGCGCGGTCTACTCGCCGAAGCGCGAGGAGCTGGTGCCCGGCCGCAGCTACATGAGCGGCGGCATGGAGAAGCTGCCCGAGCCTGACTTCAGCGCGCTCCGGGCGATCGACCCGAAGACCGGCGCGATCAAGTGGGAGCACAAGTTCACGCAGTCGTCGCTGGCCGGAGTCATGTCCACAGCGTCGAGTCTCGTGTTCGCCGGCGATCAGGATGGCTACTTCAACGCGTTCGAGTCGCGCAGCGGCAAGCTGCTCTGGCGGTATCGAACCGGCTCGCCGATCCACGGTGCGGCGGCAACGACCTACATGCTCGATGGCCGGCAGTACGTGCTGATTCCATCCGGCATGACGATCACGGCGTTCGCATTGCCGGAGCGACCGTAGTGTCCGGCGTTAGCCGGACCTTCGCGCTGACCGTCGACGTAGCGTCCGGCTTCAGCCGGCCCTTTGTGCTGGCAGCGCTCGTGACTTGCGCCGCCGCGCAGGTCCACGGCCAGGGTGCACCGCGGAACTCGCCCCCGCTGCCAGCGCTTCCGCAGACGCTGTTTACGTCCGAGCTGCAGATCAAGGTCTCTGCAGTCGCCACGGGTCTGTCGCACCCATGGAGCCTGGCGTTTCTACCGAACGGCGACATGCTCGTCACCGAGCGAAGCGGAAAGTTGCGGATCGTTCGCAACGGCACGCTCGACCCGCAGCCGATTGCCGGCGTGCCGACAGTTCGCGCGCAGGTGCTCGGCGGATTGCTGGAAGTCGCGCTGCATCCGCGGTTCGCGCAGAACCAGCTCCTCTATCTCACCTACACGAAGACGCGGGACGACGGGCTGACGACGACGGCGCTGGCGCGTGCGAAGTTCGACGGCAAGGCGCTCAGCGAGCTGAAGGAAATCTTCGTCGCCAACACCTGGAGCAAGTCGACGACGAATTACGGCGGACGCATTGCCTTCGATCGGAATGGCTTTCTCTTTCTGACCGTCGGCGAACGTCAGGAACAGGAGCGCGCGCAGAACGCACGCGACCATGGCGGCAAGGTCCTGAGGCTGCGCGATGACGGGAGCGTGCCGCCTGACAATCCGTTTGTCGGCAAGCCGGACTATCTGCCCGAAATCTATTCGCTCGGGCACCGCAGCCCGCAAGGGCTCGCCGTACACCCCGAGACCGGCGCGATCTGGGAGAACGAGCACGGCCCGCTCGGCGGCGACGAGATCAACATCATCCTTCCGGGCAAGAACTACGGCTGGCCGCTGGTGACGTTCGGCAACGACTACGACGGCAAGAAGATCACTGAGCTCACCTCACGTCCCGATCTCGAAGCCCCGTTTATGTACTGGCTGCCGTCGATCGCGATTTCGGGGATGACGTTCTACACCAGCGATCGCATCCCGCAGTGGAAGGGCAGCGCGTTCGTCGGCGCGATGTTCCAGGGACGCACACGCGGCACGGGCCATATCCAGCGAATCACATTCAACGAGGGTCGACCGATCCAGCGCGAGCCGATTCTCACCGAATTGCGCCAGCGGATCCGCGATGTCCGCCAGGGTCCGGATGGGCTGCTGTATGCGCTCACGGACGAAGACAACGGCGCCCTGCTCAAGATTGAGCCCGCCCCCGCGGGAGGCTCACGCTAGTTCCCTACTTCACGGTCATATCGAACGCCAGCTGCTGCGTCACTCTCGATAGGTCCGCCTGTCGTCTATCGCGTTCGGCCGACACCTTCTCAATCTGGCCTTGCAGCTCCGCCAGGCGATCTTCCTGCGTCGTCAGGTCGCGCGTGTAGCGATCTCTGAGAACGCGCTCCTGCTTGCTCGTCCCGAGCGCCTGGATGTTCTCGCGGATTCGCTGCTGGTCGCTGGCGATGGTTGTCACCTGCGTTGTCAGACTGCTGAGCTGGCGTTCGACCGTTGCCAGCTGCGTGCGCGCCTCGATTACAGGTTGCAGGACCCGGCGCAACTCCTCTTCGGACACACCGCGCTGGCTGAAGCTGGCGATGACCCGATCGTCGAGCTGACCGATCGCCAGCCGCGACTCGTAGACGCGCTGTTCCGAGACCCGGAGCGTCGCTTCGCTGCGGGACGCAACCGGCAGGCGGAAGCGTGCGGTGCTGGCGGTTGTTTCCGCAGGCGCGGGATCGGGCAGGATCGTCCACCCCTGTCGCACAGGATGCTCAATGACGAGCGTCCGTGGGGTGGCATCTTCGTTGCGCACTCGATAGAGCCAGCGCGTGCGGTCTACCTGCTCGGCGATGACGATGCCCTCGCGCGCGATCAGGCGCGTGTAGCGGCCGGACGACTCATCTTCGCGCGCGTCCACCATCACACCGAGATCGGCGCCGTAGGAGACGAGCCGCTTCTCAGATGGCTTCAACGGATCGACGAGGCCCTCGCCGGCAAACGCGTTCGCGTCGATTACCGACAGCGTGCCGCCGTCGAGCGTGAGTCCGCTGGCGTTGGTGAGCCAGACAGCGCGCAGTGGTCTGCCGCTGCCGGGCGTGCGATTCCAGATCGAGACCCGTTCGGCGGTCACACGCGCGTTGAGAATCGGGACCATCGCTGACTGATTGGTCCGGATGGTGACCGGTTGAGCGAGGCGATACTCGAACAGGTCGCCAAGGTCCTGTGCTGACGTCGGCGCGGCGACCTGTGCGTTCTGGACGGTAATCGCCTGTCGCGCGACTCCACCGCCTGCTCCGCCGCCAAATCCCGGGGCCGGCGATCCGATCGCTCCGACCACCCCGCCCGGCACTCCGCCAGGAACTCCACCCTGAACACGGACGCCGTCGACGACAACACTTTCCGCGAGGGCGACTCCTGGAGTGATGGCGAGCAGCGAACCCTGGTTGCGGGCGATCGACGCTGGCGCCTCGGCGCTCGTTAACGTCGCAGCGTGCGTCTGCGGCGCAAGTAAGGCGGCCTGCGGCAGCGGAACGACCGGACGCCGCGCGTAGTACGGCTGCGAGACCTGCTGAATAAACGACTGCGGCGCGCCGGCGACGAGCGAAAGCTCGACGTTCGTCCAATCGGCGCCCACTGTGTTGTCGACCACGGCCCAGCCCTGCAGCACCGCTTGTTCCGTATGGCTGTCGGGTAGCACCAGGCGGTAGGTGGACTTCCATATCGGCACTTCACTGATATAGCTCACGAGCAGCCGGCGTGTTCCGCTGCCCGTTGCTGCGAGTGTCATGCGCCGGACGTCCTGGTCGCGGCCTGACGCCACGACGGCAAGGTAGCGGCTGATGTCGTCGCGCAGATTCTGTTCAGCGATTCTTACGCTGACCGTGGGCCGCAGCTCGATGGAGCGCACCGTACCCTCGTTGGAAATCACAGTCAGGATGTCCGTGGGCTCGGCCGTGTTATCCCGGGCGGGCTTCCGTTCGATGCCGAGCAGCCGTCCGGTCGTCGTCGTCGCGCCAGAGCGGATCTCCACACGCGCCCCACGCAGCGCGTTGTAGAACTGAATGAGGTCGGGGCGTGTGCCCAGCGGGACACGCAGCGCGGCGAGCCGCTGTTCCAGTGGTGCCACCGAGTTGTAGCCGATCGACGAGATCCGCCCGTTGTCCAAATCAAGAGCGGTGAGCGAGTTGAGGACATCGTTCAGCTGGTTGCTGGTGAACTGGATTGATACGTCGACCGAGCCGGTGACTGATCCCTGGTGCTCGAAGTAGCCGACACCGCTCTTGTAGAGGACCACACGCTTCACCGGCAATTGTGCCGGCTCCGTCGTGACGGGCTGCTGCGCGCGCGGGGCAGCGGCCAGTGCAGCAATCAGCAGTGCACAGACGAAAAGACGAGTGCTCACGAGTACCTCCCTCTCCTGCCTATTGGACTCCGCTGTCCGATTTTCGGACCTGGAGGAAAGGAGTCCCGGCGGACCTCCGTTCCACCAGGTTTCTCCATTACCGTTAACTCCGTAAGCTGACTTTTCTTAAACACGATGGACCATCGCCTCTAGATCGGAAACAATCTGCACCGATGCGCGTCGTCCTCGTGGTCGCGGTTCTTCTCACAATCGGGCAGCCTTCGTTCGCCCAGCTCGCCCCGGCGAATCGGGCGGGGGTTGCGATGGGGCATCTCCATTACCGGGTCCGTGACGTCAACGCGAATCAGAAGTTCTGGTCGGCGCTCGGCGGGACTCCGGTTCGAATCGGATCGGCGCAGGCCGTCAGATTCCCGCACGTGTTCGTGTTCCTCTCACAAGGCGACTACTCAGGCTTGTCCGAGGGCGCCGTCGTCAACCACGTGGCGTTTCGGGTGCCGTCCTTCGATGTGCTGCAGAAGTCAGGAATCACGGTGGAACGACTCGCGGGGTTCCCAGGTGTTGGCAATACGACCACGCCTGAAGGCGAGCGCGTCGAGCTGTTCGAAGACGCGGCGCTCAACCTGACGTTCACGCCGGACGATGGGAAGCACGTCGTCGGCTCAGACCGGCACAACAAACCGGTCGGCATGCCGATCGCCTTTCACCACATTCACCTGTATCTGCCGGGCGAGGAGCATCTCGCGGCGAAGGTGTGGTACACGCGGATGTTCGGCGGCGTTGGCGGCAAGCGTTCGAACTACGATGCCGTCGATCTGCCGGGCATCAACCTGAATTTCAGCGGCGGCCGGACGTCGGCGCTGATGAAGGGCCGCACGCTCGAGCACATCGGCTTCGAAATCACCGGCCTCGAAGCATTCTGCAAGCGGCTGGCGTCGATGGGTGTGAAGTTCGATGCCCCCTATCGGAAGAATCCCGATGGCATCGCGACGGCCAGGCTCACGGATCCGTGGGGAACAGCCATCGAGCTCACCGAAGGCCTGCGCCAGTTTTAGTTACGACGCGGCCGGAAGGCGGCCCGATGGTCGTATACCGCCTTCCCATTACCGCTAATTCGCCGTGATCAGATATCAATCGGGATGTACCCGTGTCCCCGTCCACGTGCCAGGTCCGGACGCTTGAGGGATCGGGACGCTCTCGTCGAAGGGATGGTCACGGGTCACGTGGTAAGCAGAAACCGTGTATTGCCCGGAAAACGTGTCACCAGAGGGATCCACCGTGATCACGGCGTGAAAGCGGAATCGCGCACCGCCCACCGCAGGGTCAGGGTCGACGTAGGTCTCGGCAATGTGGTTGAGCGTGTAGGTCGACTTGCCGATCTTCCGCCAGACGCCCTGGCACACGCCGCCGCTCGGAGGGATTCCAAGAGAAATCATCATCTCCGTGCCATCGGCATGGAACTGTTGGAGTCCAAAGTCTGGTGCGAGGCCCGGTGGGAGGGGCGGGCCGTCAAAACGAAATTCCCACATGCCGACGATCGGTTCATTGCTCTTGTCAGCGTTGCTTTGAGCACTGATAGCGCCCGGAGAATTCTGGTACGCGACGGAGACCGGCCCCCGCACAAACGAGACCGGGAGATACCTTCCCGATTGGGTCACTACCGGTCGCCTGTTGGCCGCTATCCCGCCCCCGTCGCCCAGCTGAAAACAACTGGCAGCGGCAGCCGGAGGCGCGAGAGCCGTCCCGAGTGCGATGACGGAGAACGTTCCGATAAGCGTCTTCATCAACCTTTTCATTGATTGCTCCTTGTCGGGCGGACCGGCTTGCACGTTCTGACACGTGGCGAACCGCCCTTCCGCCAGAGATAGGCGCAAATCGGCCCGGAAACCTATCAGGGACCGACCGGGGCGGACGATATACTTTTGAAATTCCCGACCATGCCCCGGGCAACGGACTCCGGATCGGCGACTGGCCGCGACGTCAGCCTGCTCCTCCGCGCGTGGAGCGACGGCGACCCAAGGGCACTCGACCAGCTGACGCCCATCGTCTACGACGAGCTCCGCCGCTTGGCGCGTCGCTACCTCCGGGGAGAGCGAAAGGGTCACAGCCTGCAGACCACCGCCCTGGTCAACGAGGCTTATCTGCGGCTGGTGGATCACGCGCGCATGGAGTGGCAGAACCGGGCTCACTTTTTCGCGGTGTCTGCGCAGGTGATGCGGCGCATCCTCGTCGACCACGCGCGTCGTCGAAACATCAAGCGCGGACGCGGCCTCCATCACGTTTCCCTCGACGAGGCCACCATCGTTGGTGGCGAGCGATCGACCGACCTGGCGGCACTTGACGATGCGCTCACGTTGCTCGCCGAGCGCGATCCCAGAAAGGCGCAGGTCGTCGAGATGCGGTTCTTCGGCGGTTTGAGTGTCGAGGAGTCTGCCGAGGTCCTCGGCGTGTCACCGGTTACGGTGATGCGCGACTGGCGTACCGCCAAGGCCTGGCTCTATCGGGAGCTGTCGTCGGAGAGTAGCAATGGCTGACGACTGGACACGCGTCGACGACGTGCTCCAGTCGGTGCTGCTGCGTCCGCAGGGCGAACGCGACACGTTCCTGCGACAGGCATGCGCGGGCGACAGCGCGCTGGAGAGCGAAGTCCGATCACTCCTCGCCTCGTACGAGCAGGCGGGAAGCTTTCTGGAGGCTCCAGCAATTCGCATGGCCGCTCGGGCGCTCGTTGACGAGCAGAGTGCAGGCGGAGCGTATCGGAGAACCGATGCCCTGGTGACCGGCCGGCGACTGGGCGACTACACGATCCTCGGACCCCTCGGCGCGGGCGGCATGGGCGAAGTGTACAGGGCGCGCGACACCCGCTTGAGTCGCGACGTGGCCATCAAGGTGCTTCCTTCGTTCGTGCCCGGGGACCCGCAACGGCTGCGGCGCTTCGAGCAGGAGGCGCGGGCTGCCGCGGCACTGAGTCACCCCAACATCCTGGCGGTCTTTCAAATGGGGAGCGATGAGGGCGCACCCTACCTGGTGTCGGAACTGCTCGAAGGCAGCACGCTGCGGGAGCAGTTGCGGCGCGGCCCGATGCCATTGCGCAAAGTCATTGACTACGGAGTCCAAGTCGTGCGCGGTTTGGCTGCGGCGCACGAGAAGGGCATCGTCCATCGCGATTTGAAACCGGAGAATCTCTTCGTCACGAAAGACGGGCGGGTGAAGATTCTCGATTTCGGTCTGGCCAGACTCGTCGAGCAGCCATGGCGATCCCTCGACAGTAATGTACCGACGGATCCCGATGCGACCGAGCCTGGCATGGTGATCGGCACGGTCGGCTACATGTCGCCGGAACAAGTCAGAGGACACCCCGCCGATCATCGGGCCGACATCTTCGCGTTCGGCGCGGTGCTGTACGAAATGCTGAGCGGCACGCGCGCGTTTCAGAAGGCGACGTCGGTCGAGACGATGACCGCCATCCTCAACGAGGACCCTTCCGATCTGTCGCTGCGCGCACCGGCGGCGTCTCCTGCGTTGCAGAGGATCGTTCAGCGCTGCCTCGAGAAGAATCCGGAGCAGCGCTTCCAATCCGCCTCAGACCTGGCATTTGCCCTGGAGGCGCTCTCGGAATCCACGGGCGCGCCGGCATCGGCCATTCGAGCAGTGGCACGCCGCGTCTCTGGTCTCTTGGTACCGTCCGCCACTGTGGCCGCCGCAATCGTGAGCGTCGTGGTACTGGCTGGCGGCGCGCTGTGGTGGTCGTACAGATCCCCCCAGCCGGCGCCGTCCTGGCTGGCGGTGTCGAGCGTCTCGATGATTACCACGTTCCCTGGAGACGAAGTGAGTCCCGCGGTCTCGCCCGGCGGCGTTCAGGTGGCGTTTGCCTGGCGCGGACCAGACGGAGGCCGCCAGCGCATCTACGTGACGGGGATCGACGGCCAGCAGGAGCCACGCCGGTTGACGGACGATACCCCGGACGATACGGGAGACGATTTTCCAAGCTGGTCGCCCGACGGGCAGCAGATTGCGTTCGTTCGCAGGCACGGAGCCACCGAGGCGGCCATCATGATCGTCCCTGCGCAGGGTGGCGCCGAGCGAACGCTGCGGCGGATTCGCGTTGTTCAAGTGGCCAACGCGCACAGCTGGCTGGCGTGGCGTCCGGACGGATCCGAGATGGCCCTCGCCGCGGAATCAGGGGATTCCGGCCGCTCCACGCTGTTCATGCTGCGCATCGCAGATGGCCACCTGCGGATGTTGACGATGCCGCCCGAGGGTGTGACCGGGGATGCGTCGCCTGCCATCGCCCCCGATGGGCGCTCACTCGCCTTCGTGCGGTACCTGTCTCCCGGTGCCTCTGCGTTGCTCGTTCAGAGGCTGGACGCCCACGCGAATCCCGTGGGAGAACCGATGCCGATTCCCGGCGCCGGCACGGCAGCGAGGACGGCGGTCTGGGCCGACGAGGCGCGGCTGCTGTTCGCTGAGAACGGGCGCATCCTCGAATGGCACGTCGGCACACCGGCGAGACCCGTCTACGTCTCGACTGCGGGGCTTCGGGGCCTGGCGTTCGCGGGACGGGATCATCGAGGGGTGGTGCGCGTCATCGCGGCACAAGGGAACGCCGCCCGAAACCAACTCTGGATGATTCCTCTGGGGACCCCAGGCCAGACGACTGACCGGCCGGGGCTTCAGTCCGGGTTCGGATCCGACATCGCCAACCCTGATTTCTCTCCAGACGGGACGCACGTCGCTTTCATGAGTTCACGAAGCGGCACGCCTGAAATCTGGATGGCCGATGCCGATGGGCGGAATCTCAGGCAGTTGACATGGCTGGGCATCGCAAGGCTCGGCATTCCTCGGTGGTCCCCGGACGGGCGATACGTGGCGTTTTATGCACGGCGGCCGGACGAGCCGCAGATCTATGTCATCGACGTGACGCAGGAGCGTCCCACGCCGCAGCAGATGACGCACCAGGTTCCGGGCTGCAACATTCCTTCATGGTCGCGCGACGGACGATTCCTGTACTGTTCCCGGCGGGATGGTCGCGAGGTGCGTCTCTACCGGGTGCCGACGGATAACAGCGACCCCTCGGACCAGCGCATCGAGCGCTGGTTCGAGGGCAAGGACGCGAGAGAAACATCGGACGGCCGGCTGGTCTACGTCAAGGATGGCGTCCCCGGCATTTTTGTCCGCTCGCTGGCCGGTGATCCGACGACGAATCCGGAAGAGCGGCTGGTATCGGACATCGTCGGTCCAATCGCGTACTACGCGCTTGCGCCGAGCGGCATCTACTACACCGGCCAGAACAATCTGGGCGGGTATGTCGGGTTGCACTTCTTCGATCGCGCCCGGAACCGGACCGTCGAGGTGGCGTCAAGGGCCGTCACCGGTGAGATGGGTGGGCTGACTGTATCGCCGGACGGCCGGCGTCTTCTCTACGTACAGACGTCGCCACCGCAAACCGACCTGACGCTGATTCGCTTTGAGTGACCTATTGTGAATGGCGCCATCCCTGCCGACGTGTCGGTCGAATTGATCGGCAGCTCGTGCCCTGCGGAAGTGGTCAGGGGTGCCCGCTGACCGAGTGACGTCTCACGGTCCGGATTTTTCCCATGTCCACCCTCCTGCACGAGTGCCTGCTCCGCGGCGTGCGATGCATTGATCAGGCGCGCGCTAAGATAGCTGCGTCGTCGCCGGCTGGTGTGGTCTTCCTACGGAGCTGGGCGAATCCAGAGCCGTTGGCGCTCGACAGGAGGGTCAGATGATGGGTCGACTCACCTCGCTTGTGCTGCTTCTTGCAGTCGCGACTCCAGCAGCGGCGCAGCCCCGGTTGACGGAGGTCGTTATCGGACCTGCGAAGCTGGAGATTTCACCGCTTCCCCTCAAGCCCGGTGCGCAGATCGCCGTGCAGGGGAGCTTCCATCAAGGGCTCACATTCGCTCCGATCGGTCAGCTGGGGTGCTCCGGTCCGACGGACACGAGTTCCTCGCCATGTGATGGGTCCAAGTCTCTCGGGGTGACCCTGTGGCGCGACAGCCCGTCCGGCGTCCGATCGGCGCAGCCAGTCGGCGGCGCGAGCATTCCATTCGCTCCTCCCGCGTTCTATACAGTCGTCAATCAGGCCTTCTCCGGGATCTCCGTCCCACAGATTGAGCCGAACGAGTTCCTCACGGTGGAACTCATCTTCTTCGACAAGACCGTCAAGGTGACTGGCGGTATAGGCCTGGTCGCAATCGACGTGCCCCGAGTGCTGGGCTTTCGGAGGTTCAAGTGGGCATGCCGGTCGCTGAAGAAGGGCGTCCCGCCCGCGTGCAGGTACGTCGAAGTGCCGCAGTGAGGATTCGGTCGTCACGTCAGGTGATCACCACACTGGGGAGTCTTCCCTGAGCAATGTCCAAGGACCGCTCGCGGCGCACCTCGCGGCGTGGGCATCCAGGCTGACGTTCGACGATCTGCCCGGCGACGTTGTGACAGCGACGAAGCTGCGCGTGCTCGACGTCATCGGCCTCGCGCTTGCCGGATCCGAGACGCCCTTCGGTCAAGCCACTCGCGCCGCCTCGATCGCACTCTCACCGGTCGGTCCAGCACACATTCTCGGTACCGGTGAGACGGTGGCGCCCGCGACCGCCGCGTTTGCGAACGCCGCGTTCGCGCAGGCGCTCGAGTTCGACGACACGCATAACGAATCGATCGTGCACATGAGCAGTCCGGCGGTCGCCGCCGCGCTCGCGCTCTCCGAGAGCCGATCGGTCTCAGGGCGCGAGGCGATCGTCGCTATCGCACTGGCCAACGAGATCTCGTCGCGGGTGGGCAGTGTGGCGCCCGGCCAGTTTCACCGGCGCGGTTTTCATCCCACCGGCCTGTTCGCACCATTTGGCATCACGTATCTGGCTGGCAAGCTGCTTGGGAGCAGCGCCGACACGATGGCGCGCGGCGCAGGCATCTGTGGAAGCGCGGCCGCAGGTCTGCTCGAATGCTGGGTCGACGGAACACAGTCGAAGTTCCTGCACTCCGGGTTCGCGGCACAAAGCGGCATTACGGCCGCCCTGCTCGCCCAGGCAGGTGTGACCGGCCCGCCGACCGTTTTTGAAGGACGGTTCGGGTTGTTCGCGTCGCACTTGCAGCATCCGGAGACGAAGATGGACTTTGATCGCATCGCGGGTGGGCTTGGCGAACGGTGGGAGAGCCGCAACGCGTCGTTCAAGCCGTATCCTGCGGCGCACGTGCTCCATCCCTACGTCGACGCGGTGCTGCGTGCCCGCAACACCCATCGGATTTCGTCCGCGGACGTCGCACAAATTGATTGTCCGGTCGCAGAGTTCAACGTATCGATCGTCTGCGAGCCGCTCGCAGAGAAGCTGGCGCCGGCGTCGGACTCGCACGCGCGCATCAGCCTGCAGTACACCGTGGCCGAGGCGCTGCACGAGGGAAAGCTGGGAAAGAGCGCGTACTCGCCGTCGAATCTTCGCAGTCCGGAGATTCTGGCGCTGGCCCGGCGCGTACGCTACTACATCGATCCCGATTTTCCGGGTCCTGGCCGATTCAAGGGGGCGCTGCGCATCACGCTTCACGACGGGCGCGTGATCGAGGAGACACAGGAACATAATCTGGGTTCGCCCGAGAACCCGATGAGCGCCGCGCAGTTGCGCGCCAAGTTTGACGAGAACGCGAACGGCGTGTTGTCCACGGCCGAACGCGATCGCCTGGCCGCCGAAATCGACGACATGGAAAACCTGGACGACGTGAGCACGATTGCCGGATTGTCGATACGGCGCGCTTGAACGGGCGCCGTACGATACGTAGGGCACCCTTCAGTACGATACGTACCCTTCAGGGGTGCCATGATCATCACAATGTCTGAGACCAGAACTCTCGCCTCGTACATCGTCAACGGCCGCTGCGAAGACATCCCGGCCGACGTTCGCCACGAAGCCGCACGGTCGCTCGTGAACTTCATGGCCGTGGCGCTCGGCGGAAGCGTTGACCCGGCTGTGGATATCGCCATCCGCGCCCTGACGCCGTTTTCCGGTAAACCGACCGCAGCGATCCTCGGCCGTGTCGAGCGGCTCGATCCGCTGCATGCATCGCTGATGAACGGCATCAGCTCGCACGTGGACGACTTCGACGACACGACGCCCCAGAACTACATCCACCCGACGTCCCCGGTCGCATCGGCGATGTTCGCGTACGCGAGTGCCAACCGGGTCACGGGTCGCGACTTCCTCAATGCGTTCGTGCTTGGGTTCGAGGCGGAATCACGCGTTGGCAATGCCGTCTACCCGGCGCACTATGACGTCGGCTGGCACATCACCGGAACAGCAGGCACCTTCGGTGCGGCGGCCGCGATCGGAAAGCTGCGCGGCTTGTCCGAACAGCAGATGGTGTGGGCGCTCGGTCTGGCCGCGACGCAGGCCGCCGGCGTGCGCGAGATGTTCGGGTCGATGGGCAAGGCGTTCCACCCCGGGCGCTCGGCGCAGAACGGCTACGGCGCCGCGCTGCTGGCACAGGCGGGCTTCACGTCGGGGCCGCGCATCCTCGAGGGGCCGCGCGGGTTCGCGTCGGTCACCACCGCGGGCCGGTTCAACCTGGCCAACGTGACGAAGGGGCTGGGCGTCGAGTTCGATCTGCTGGCGAACACCTACAAGCCCTATCCGTGCGGCATCGTCAACCATCCGACGATCGACGGCGCGATCCAGCTGCACGACCAGCACGGATTCGCGCCGTCCGATATCAAGGCGGTGCGCCTGCACGTGGCCCCGCTGGTGCTCGACCTCTGCAACC
>DASROF010000149.1:0-2137 GCA_035647075.1 Vicinamibacterales bacterium
TCCCGACATCGACGGCTTGTGGCAGGGTCGCGCAGACCGGAGCCGCAAGTCCTGACGAGAAGCTGAAAAAGGCTGAAAGTGATTTGGAGTTGCTGCGCGGCGGACTACCGCAACCCGTGACCGGCTCCCGCGACCGAACCGATCCAAACGCTGAAGCGTCAGAAACTGGACAGCTCTACCACTTCAGGAACAAACCGAGCTCCTCGAGGAACAGAGACCAGGCGGGCTCCTCCTCGAGCATCAGGTGATTCGCGCTCGGCAGTGAGACGTATCGCGCACCCGGGATCTCGGCCGCCAGCAGGCGACCCCGCTCCGGCGGCACTGCGTGATCACGATCGCAATGGATGACGAGCGTCGGCGTCCTCACCTGCGACAACAGCGGTCGAACATCGATGTCGTCGTCGCGCTCCATGAGTCGCGCCGCGTTTTCTGGTGACGTGGACACACGCTGGAGTTCGTCGAGCCAACGCTCGTGCGCCGACGTCGCCTCGGGAATGAACCGACAGGTGAACGTCTTGCAGAACGCCGGGTTGTCGAGTCCCCACCCAAGCCGCACCAGACTCGCGAGCGCGCGCCGGGCCTCGAGCTCCTGCGGCGTGCCGACGTGAGTCCGTCCTGCCTCGAACGCGCCGTAGAGCACCAACTGCGTGACGCGCTCGGGATGCTTCGCCGCGTACGCGATGGCGATCGCACCGCCTCGAGAGATCCCAAGGAGCGGAAATCGATCCAGCCCGGCCGCGTCGACGACCGTTTCGAGATCGCGGACCCATGTGTCGAAGCTCACATCGGGGACGTCACGCTGGGACATGCCATTGCCACGCTCGTCGTAGCGGATGAGCCGATGATGACGGGAGAGTGCGGTGTACCAATGGCGCCAGATTGGGCTGCCCCACTCGAAGTCGAGATGGGTCAGCCAATTTGACGCCTTCACGAGCGGCGGCCCGCTGCCGGTCGTGGCATACGCGAGCCGGACACCGTCGCTCGTCGTGCAGTAGCGGATCTCCTGTCGCGCCTTGCTGGAACCTGCGAATTGGAGGCTGGAACTTGACGCGGTTGAAACAGCGGAGGGGTCGGCCTGTGGGACCACAGCGTCGACCGGTGCCGCGAAGCGATACCCCACACGGGGCACCGTCTCGATGTACTGCTGGCCGGTGGCCTTCTCCCCCAGCGCCTTCCGCAGCACCGACACGTTGTGATTGAGGTTGTTTTCCTCGACCGTCGTCTCCGGCCACACGGTATCCAGCATCTCCTGCTTCGTGACAAGCCGCCCGGCGTTCTCAACCAGGACCAGGAGTGTGTCGAACACCTTTAGACGCAGAGGGATCACTTCGTCGCCGCGCGACAGGCGGCGCTCGCGAACGTCGAGATGGAAGGGCCCGAAACGATACGTCCCGCGGACCGCGATGTCGGCCACCGATCGCACCTCAGGAAAGTTTCAGAAATAGGCCAGCGTTCTCAAAGGACGCGGCCGCCCACTCGATTCTAGTCTCTGAATCGCGGGACCGAACCCGCGAGGAAAGGTAAAGGCCATGCCGAAACTGCTTCCCGACCAGAGCTTCTACCCGTCGCCGACGATGGCCATGCAGGCCCCGGCGGAAACACTTGCCTACGTGGGGCTTCTCAATCCCGACCCGAAGGCCAACGACGCCCTTGCTGTGCTGGATGTCGATCCCGCATCGCCAGCGTACGGGGCTCAGGTCGCGCGTGTCGACATGCCCCACTCTGGCGACGAACTGCACCACTTCGGGTGGAATGCGTGCAGCTCGTGCCTGTGCCCGAACGCGCCGCATGCGCACATGCAGCGGCGTTTTCTCGTGGTCCCCGGCCTGCGATCGTCGCGAATCCACATTCTCGACACTGAGCCAGACCCGCGGCAGCCGCGGATCGTCAAGGTGATCGAAGCCGACGAACTCATTCGCAAAACCGGCTACACCCGCCCGCACACCGTGCACTGCGGACCAGATGGTGTGTACGTCAACGCGCTCGGCAACGCTGAAGGCAATGGCCCAGGTGGCATCTTCATCCTCGATCCCGAGACCTTCGAGATCAAAGGAAAGTGGGAGAAGGATCGCGGCCCACAGTATCTCGCGTACGACTTCTGGTGGCACCTCGGCCACGACACGATGATCACCAGCGA
>DASROF010000150.1:0-21856 GCA_035647075.1 Vicinamibacterales bacterium
TCTTCGAACAGGTCGAGAAGGGCGGCGCCAAGTCCACCAAACAGGGCGGCGTGCAGGATCTGGGCGTCAGCGTGCTGCCGAAGCTGCCGCGCGACGCCGGCGACCGCAACCGCACCAGCCCGTTCGCCTTCACCGGCAACAAGTTCGAGTTCCGCGCGGTCGGTTCGTCGCAGAACATCGCCTGGCCGAACATGATCCTGAACGCGGCGATGGCCGATTCGCTCGAGGGGATTGCCAACGAGCTCGAAGCGGCCACCGCCAAGGGCGAGGACCTGAACAAGGCGGTCGGCAAGCTCCTGACGAAGATCATCAAGGAGCACAAGCGCATCATCTTCAACGGCAACAACTATTCGGCCGAGTGGGAGAAGGAGGCGGGAAAGCGCAAGCTCCTGAACCACAAGAACACGATCGACGCCCTGCCCGAGCTGATGAAGAAGGACGCCATCAAGCTGCTCGAGCATTTCAAGATCCTCAACGAGCGTGAGGTGCACGCCCGCTACGAGGTCTTCCTCGAGAACTACAACAAGACCCTCAACGTCGAAGGCCAGCTCATGGTCCTGATCGCCAACCGCTACATCCTGCCGGCGGCGCTCGAATACCAGCGCAACATCGGTCAGAGCGTGGCGGCGGTCAAGGCTGGCGGGGCATCGTCGGTGCAGGGGAAGAGGCTGCTGTCGCAGTACACCAAGCTGGTGGACAAGTTCAAGACGCAGAGCGACGCGCTCGCGGCGGCGCTCGATCACAGCAACGGGTCGGCCGAGAAGCATGCGAAGTACATGCGCGACAAGGTCGTCCCGGCGATGAACAAGCTGCGCGAAACGGGCGACGAGATCGAAGTGCTCACGCCGCACGAGATCTGGCCGCTGCCGACGTATCGCGAGATGCTGTTCGTCAAGTAAGTCGTTCGGATCGTTCGAGTCGCTCTGGGGCGGGTGTGACACACCCGCCCCTTTTCACGTACCGGCTCGATCGTCGGGCCGCGCCATGTCGCAAGGAGCCGGGCGGGTGCCCGGATGGACCGTACCGAAACCCCGCGAAACTATGCGTTTCACGGCCATTTGGATCTCATGAATACGACGCGCTGGATCGACCGGATGGCGTTTCCTGGTGCGCCTCGATCTATTCGCGCCCTTCGTCGCCCAGTGTAGACTAGTGGGTCTGTGCGACGCGGCCCGGGCGTTGCATTGATGACACGGCTCTGCATCGCCTCTGGTGCATCGGCAGACGACAGACGTTCCATGGGTATTCTCGAAAAACTTCGCCCCCAACCGCGCTGGAAGCATGCCGATCCTGCTGTCCGCGCGGCCGCCGTTTACGAACTCGGGCCGGACGAGACCGACGCCCTGCGTGCGCTGGCGCGTGAAGACGCCGATGCGCGCGTCCGTCGTGCGGCCGTCAATCGCATCGACGACATCGACGTCCTTGCTGAAGTGGCCCGCACCGACCCGGACGAAGAGGTGCGCAACGAGGCCGTGCGTGGCCTGGCCGGACTCGCGGCCGAGGCCGACGAGCCGTCGCGCGCCCTTGATGCCGTGCGCCATCTCGCCACACTGGGGCGCACCCGCGAGGTGGTCGTCGTCGCCCGCGAGAACCGTGACGCCGCCATCCGCGCCGCGGTGATCGACCTCATCGACGAGCCGAAGGCCCTCGGATCCGTCAGCCGCCACGCCACCGACGCCCAGACGCGTCTCCGCGCGCTGGCGCGCGTGGCCGACGAGGGTGAGCTCCTGAATGTCGCCCTGAAATCCGAGCACACGGACAGCGCCGTGGCTGCGCTCGAGCGCCTCGACTCCACGGAGGCGCTGGCCGGTGTGGCGCAGCGTGCCCGCAACAAGGTGGCGAGCCGGCGCGCGAAGACGAAGTTGCGCCAGATCGAAGAGGCGTCGCAGATACAGGCCGAGCCGGCGGTGCGCATGAGCGATGAAGATCGCCAGCGTGGCCGGCTCTTGCTGCATCGCGCGGAATCGGTGGTTGCGATTGCCGATCCCGAGGAAGCGGCCCGCGCGCTGGCGGAGGTCCGTCTCGAGTGGGCGGAATTCGGCGCCGACGTGGATATCGAGGCCGGGCTGACCCAGCAGTTCGAGAGCGCGAGCGAGGCCGCGCGAGAAGCCATCGCCGAGCGTCAGCAGGAACGGGCGGCTGAGGAGGAGCGGGCGCGGGCGATCGCGCAGGAACAGGCCGAGCGTCTGGCGATCGTTCAGGAGATCGAGGAGTTGAGCGGCGATCATGCCCCGGACCGGATCGCCGAGCTGAAGGTCCAGTGGGATGCGCTGCCGCCGATGCCGTCAGACTATGCGGCGTCGCTGACGCGCCGGTTTCAGGATGCGTCCCGCGCCTTCGAGGATCGCGAGCGGCGGCGACTTCTGGCCGCGGCCGCGGCCGGCCGCCTCGAGACCCTGGCCACGGAGCTAGAGCAGCTGGTTGCCTCCGGCCAGCCGAACGAGGAGATCGTCGCGCGATGGCGCGGGCTGCGTCGGGACGCCGACGTGCTGCGCGAGCACGCCACGGCCAATCCTTCGGCGGCGGACCGTCTCGAGCGTGCGGTGACGGTGCTGGAAGAGAAGGAGCACGAGCACCAGCATCTGCGCGTCAAGCAGGAACAGGACAATCTGCGTCGTTTGCAGCAGCTCTCTCGCCAGGTGGAGACGCTGGCGGCGGCCGAGCAGATCACGTTGAAGGCCGGCGACCGCGCGCTTCGCGACATTCGCACCGCACTCGAGCAGCGCGTCCCGCTTCCGTCGAAAAAAGACCGTCAGGAGATCCACACGCGTCTCGAGCAGGCTCGTGCCGTCATTGCGCCGCGTGTGCAGGAACTGCGCGATGCTGACGAGTGGCAACGCTGGGCCAATCTTCAGGTGCAGGAAGAGCTGTGCCGCGAGATGGAGGCGCTGAAGACCGAGCAGAATCCGGAAACGGCGGCCAGGCGGATGCGCGAGCTGCAGGGGCGCTGGAAGGAAGTGGCGCTGGCGCCGCGCACGCAGGGCGAAGCGACGTGGAAGCGCTTCAAAACCGCGCAGGAGGAGATCTACAACCGCTCGGCGGCGTACTTTACGGCGCAGAACGCGGAACGGGTCGCCAACCTGACGAAGAAGCAGGCGCTGACCGAACGCGCCGAAGCCCTGGTCGACTCCTCGGACTGGGTCAGGACGGCATCACAGATTCAGGCGCTGCAGGCCGAATGGAAAACGATCGGTCCGGTCAGCCGCGGCCAGGAGAAAGCGGTGTGGGAACGGTTCCGCGCCGCGTGCGATCGGTTCTTCACGCGTCGCCAGGAGGATCTCAAGCGGCGCAAGGACGAGTGGTCCGTCAACCTCGCGAAGAAGGAAGCACTCTGCGCGCAGGCAGAAGGTCTGGCAGACTCCACCGATTGGAATACGACAGCCGCTGCTCTCAAGAAACTGCAGACGGAATGGAAGACGATCGGGCCCGTCCGTAAGGCGAAGTCCGATGCCGTGTGGCAGCGTTTCCGCGAGGCGTGCGATCGCTTCTTCGAGCGCTACAAGCACCGCGATTCGCTGGAGCTGCAGGAGAAGGCCAAGGCCCGGGACGAAGTCATTCGCGAGCTTGAAGCGCTGCTTCCCGCGGACGGCGCTTCCGCTGACGCTCCGGAGCAGCTCTACAAGACTATTCAGGACGCGCGCGCCAAATGGCAGCAGGCGCCCGAGCTCCCGCGCGGGCTGCAGCAGGACCTGGCGGCCCGGTACCACCAGGCGCTCAGCAGAATGGTGGCCGCATGGCCGAGCGCCTTCGCTGGCACCGATCTCGATCCTGAGGCGACCCGAAAGCGGATGGAAAAGCTGGTGACGCGTGTCGAAGAGCTCGCACCAGACAGAGCGAGTGCGCCGGCGCCTCTCTCTCCGGCGGAACGGCTCGCGCAGCAGTGGCGCGAGCGGCTGGCTGCGAACACGATGACCGGCGGCAAGAGTACCGAGACCGACGAGTCGCGCTGGCGCGCGGCCGAGCATGAGGTGCGCAACGCCCAGTCGCAGTGGGCGCGCTTCGGACCGTTGCCGGCGGATATCGCCGCGCCGCTGAACGAACGCTTCCAGCGCGCGTGCCGGCGGTTCTACGATAGCCGTCCCAGGGAAGGCGTCAGGGCGAAGGCCTAAGGCCCAAGGGCTGGTCCAGGAATCAGTCGAGAGGCGTCAGGCATGAAGCGTTCGGGCTTCGCGTGGTTCGTCGCGCTTGGTGTGAGCGGGACGCTTCTGGCGCAGGCGCCGCCGGTCGCGCAAGCCGAAACGGGTGCAGCGAGGCCGCTGTGGACCGTCGAGACCGCTCTCGCATCACCCTACAGCGCGTACTACCATCAGCGATCCAACTCGATCTTCGTCTCCAACATTAACGGCGGCCGTTTCGACAAGGACGGCAACGGCTACCTCACGCGCATCGCGCCGAACGGCAAGGTCCTCGCCGAGAAGTGGGCGACCGGCCTCAACGCGCCGAAGGGAATCCGAAGCGTCGGGAACACGATCTGGGTGGCGGACATCGACGAACTCGTCGGCTTCGAGTTGACGGCGGACGGCGCGCGGCTCCGGTCGCGCATCAGAATCGATGGCGCCGGGGCTTTCAACGATCTCGCCGCCACAGCTGACGGCACGATCTTCGTCAGCGAAGCATGGCGCGATCCAGCGTCTCCCGACAGACCGTCGCGCATCTACATGATCACGGACGGCCACGCGTCGGTCTTCATCGAAGGTGCGGACGCCGGTCTGGTGCCGATCGGTTTGCTCGTTGATGGTGGCCGTCTGATCGTTGGAACGGGACGACAGTTGCTGGCATTCGATCTCAAGACGAAAGTGCGGACCATTGTCGCGACGTCGAACGCCGTGAGCGAGATGAGCGGCATCGAGCCGGCGGAACCCGGTGCCTACTTCGTGAGCGACCTTCTGAGCCGGAAACTGTTCCATGTCGCCCGCGACGGCACGGTCACCACGCTCGTCACGTTCGATCACGGGGGTGCTGATATCGGTGTCCGTCCCATGGTCGAGCAGCTCGTGCAGGCGGGCACCGTGTTCGTGCCGTTCCTGGAACAGCATTCGGTGTCTGCGTACGACCTGTATCCGTTAATCCGCGCCGTCCGCTAACGCGGCCGCCACCGCTTTCCTCCCCAGCTCCGTCAGCGGATTGCCTTCGCGGCCCAGCGCGATGACGGCCACGCCGATCGCCAGCGCCCAGCCACGCGCGCGTCTCCACATCTGTTCGTCTGCCGGGTCCGACCGGTTGCGGCCGGCAGCCGTGAAGAGAGCCTCGCGGTGCTCCGCCGGCAGCAGCATCCACATCACCGACAGGTCGGTCGCCGGATCACCGCACGTGATGTCGCCGAAGTCGATGACCGCCGCGAGTTGATCGTCATCGAGCAGCAGGTTGGCTGGATGCAGATCGCCGTGGATCCACATCGGTGGTCCGGACCAGCGCGGCGTCACCACGAGCCGATCCCAGACCGCCAGCACACGCTCACGGTTGACGGCGTCGTGCAGTTGATCGAGATGCTCGTGCAGACGCGCGGTGCGCGCGTCCAGCGGGATGCTCCGAAACGGACTGCGCGGGGCCTCCGACGGTGCGGGCTGGTGGAGAGCGCAGAGGAAACGCCCCAGCGAGACGGCCACCGCCTGCGGATTGCGCGGCACGCCGGCAGCCGCATTCGTGCCGGCGAACCAGGGTACGACGGACCATGACCACGGAAAGCCGGCACCGGGATGACCGAGGCGGACCGGCGTTGGTACTGGAATCGGCAGCCGCGGCGCGAGTTGCGGCAGCCAGCGCTGCTCGTGCTCGATCATCGGAGCACTCAGTTTGCGCCGCGGAAGCCGGACCGCGAGGTCTTCACCAAGCCGGAACACGGCGTTGTCCCAGCCTTCGCCAACCTGGATCAGGCGCAGATGTGCGAGGTCGGGATGCTGTTCGCGAAGAAGGGCCTGGACCAGGCGCGCGTCGATCGTGACTTCAGCGGGCGGGCCGCCCGCCTTCGCCACCGGCTTCGGCGGGCCTGCGCCCACGATCAGCCTTCCAGGTAGGTATACCCGTGCAGGCCGTCCTCGTAGAAGCGGAGGAGCTGACCGGCGCCTTCGTAGCCGATGCGGCCGTCGCGCACGGCGGTCTCGACGTCGGTGCGCAGCTTGCCGAGCAGCATCTCTGCATCGAACTCGACGTAGTCCAGAACCTCGCGCACGGTATCGCCCTTGATCAGCGTGTCGAGGCGGCCGCCGTTTTCGTCGAGGCTGACGTGTACCGCGTGCGTATCGCCGAACAGGTTGTGCAGGTCGCCGAGAATCTCCTGATAGGCCCCGACGAGAAACACCCCGAGATAGTAGGAATCCTCGCTCATCGCGTGCAACGGCAGCGTCTTCTTCACGTCGCGCCGGTCCACGAATCGATCCAGCTTGCCATCCGAATCGCAGGTGATGTCCCCGAGGACCGCGTGCACGCCCGGTTTTTCGTTCAACCGGTGAATCGGCATCACCGGAAAGATCTGTTTGATCGCCCAGCTGTCGGGGATCGACTGGAAGAGGGAGAAGTTGCAGAAGTAGGTCTCCGACAGCTGTTCGTCGAGATTCTGCAGATCCTCGGGCACCTCGTCGAGCGTCTGCACGATCCGCCGCAGCTTCAGCAGAATCGCCCAGAAGAGGTTTTCCGCCAGACTGCGCTGTTCGAGCGGCAGGTATCCCGTATTGAACAGGCTCAACGACATGTCGAGCGCCTGCTGCGCATCGTGAAACGCTTCGAGTGCGTTCCGCGCACTCACGTTGTTGTACGTCTCGATGAGGTCCGCCAGCGGCTGCTCCCATTCAGGGTTGGCGGTGGTCGGTACCTTGTCTTCACCGAAGCCTGAGACACCGAGCACGTTGAAGACGAGCACGCTGTGGTACGCGACCACGGCTCGTCCGCTCTCCGAGATGATGTTCGGATGCGGAATGTTGGCCTCGTCGCACACCGTCTGCACGTGGTACATCACGTCATTGGCGTACTCCTGCAGCGTGTAGTTCATGCTCGACTCGAAGTTCGTCTGCGAGCCGTCGTAGTCCACGCCAAGGCCGCCGCCGACGTCGAGATACTGCAGGCCGGCTCCCAGCTTGGCGAGCTCTGTGTACACGCGTGCCGCTTCGTTGAGTGCGCCCTTGACGATGCGGATATTGGTGATCTGGCTGCCGAGATGGAAGTGGAGCAGCTTGAGGCAGTCCTGCATGCCGCGGCTCTTCAGCTCCTCGAGGCCGCGCATGATCTCGGTGACCGTCAGCCCGAATTTCGAGCGATAGCCGCCTGACGACTGCCAGCGGCCGCTGCCGCGTGACGCCAGCTTCACTCGCATGCCGATCTGCGGCCGGACGCCAACTTTGTCCGCGATATCCAGAATCAGCCCGAGCTCGGTGTATTTCTCGATCACCGGGATGATGTTCCGGCCGATCTTCTGCGCCAGCATGGCCGTTTCGATGTACTCGGCGTCCTTGAACCCGTTGCAGATGATCGGCGTGTCGTTGTCCGCCAGCGCCACCACCGCCAGCAGCTCCGGTTTCGATCCGGCTTCCAGCCCGAAGTGATACGGCTTGCCGAAATTGAGCACCTCTTCGACGACCTGCCGCTGCTGGTTCACCTTGATCGGATACACGCAGTGGTAGCGCCCCTGGTAATTGTTCTGGGCGATGGCCGACTGAAACGCGGTGTGAATCTCGCCGAGCCGGTGCTTCAGGATGTCGCTGAAGCGGACGAGAACGGGAAGGCCGATTCCCCGGAGCTGCAGCCGGTCGACGAGTTGCTTGAGGTCGATGGCGCGCTGCGGGTCTTTGGTGGGGTGGACTTCGAGATGGCCGGAGGCATTCACTGAGAAGTAGCCGTTGCCCCATCGGCCCACCTCGTACAGCTCGCTCGCGTCGTGCACCGTCCACGCTCGCGTTGCCGTCGATGTCGCAGCCGTTGTCGTCGGCGTCGCTCGCCCGTTCGTGGCCGTGCTCATGCTCTGAGCATGATAAACGGATTTAGTCGCTCTGACGCGTAACTTTCGCGCGCCGGAGTCGTGATCAACAATGAACGGTCGTGACGACGCCCCGAATCCCCGCCATCAAGGTGTTGCTTCTGCCGAAGGACACCAACGCGCACGGAACCATCTTCGGCGGCGTCATCCTCTCGCACATCGACCTGGCCTCGGCGATTGAGGCCCGCACCGTTGCTGCACATCGCTACGTCACCAGGGCGATGCGTGAGGTGGAGTTCCACGAACCGGTCTTCGTCGGCGACATCGTCAGCTTCTATGCGCAGCTCGTGCGGGTGGGTCATACGTCAATCACAATCCGGGTGACCGTCGAGGCCGAACGCTGGGGCGTACCGCCGACGCGTATGGGGATGACCGGACATGGGGAAGTGGTGAAGGTCACGGAGGCCGAGGTCATTCTGGTGGCAGTGAACGACCAGGGGCGTCCGGTTCCGATTCGCCCGGATCAGGCCGGCCAACCATGAACTGGGTCAGCACGAGAGGCAGTTCGCCTCCCGTTCCGTTCATCGACGCGCTTTTTGCCGGAACGGCGCCCGACGGCGGGTTGTATATGCCGGAACGTCTGGAGCCGCTGCCCGCCGGCGCCATCGAGTCGCTTCGCGGTGCCAGTGTCGTGGACATCGGGATCCGGATCGGTTCGCACCTCCTGCGCGACGAGATCACTCCCGAGGCAATTCGCCCTCTGATCGCCTCGGCGCTCGACTTTCCGATTCCACTCGTCCGGGTCACCGATCGCATCTGGGCTCTCGAGTTGTTTCATGGCCCGACGATGGCCTTCAAGGACGTCGGCGCGCGGGTTCAGGCTCGCCTGCTGCACCATTTCACCGACGGCACGCCGCTGACGATCCTCGTGGCCACCTCCGGGGACACTGGAAGCGCCGTGGCGCAGGCTTTTCATCGGGTGCCCGACACGCGCGTGCTCGTCCTTTACCCGGAGGGGCAGGTCAGCGACGTTCAGGAAGCGCAGATGGCGTCGCTCGGCGACAACGTGACCGCGCTGGCGATGCATGGCACGTTCGACGACTGTCAGCGGCTCGTCAAGCAGGCATTCGCCGACGACGAGCTGCGGCGGCATGTGTGGCTGACGCCGGCGAACTCAATTAATCTCGGCCGACTGCTACCGCAGGTCTTTTATTACTTCGCCCTGGCGCGCCTGATGAATGGCCCGCCCACGATCGTCTCGGTTCCGAGCGGCAACTTCGGCAATCTCACCGCCGGCCTCATCGCCAAGCGTCTCGGGCTGCCGGTCAAGAAGTTCGTGGCGGCGACCAATGTGAACGACACGGTGCCCGAGTACCTGCGCACCGGCGAGTACCACCCGCGGCCGTCCGTGAGGACGGTCGCCAACGCGATGGATGTGGGTGCGCCAAGCAACTGGGAGCGAATCGAGGCGCTGTACCGGCACAACCTGGACGACATCCGTCACGACATCGTCGGGTCCGCCTACACGGACGCGCAGGTCGTGGCGGAGATCGGCCGTGTCTACCGGGAACACGAGTATCTGCTCGACCCCCACAGCGCGATCGCGTGGCTGGCGCTGCAGAATGCGCTGGACGCTGATCCGGACGCACAGGGTGTGTTCGTCGCGACGGCGCATCCCGGCAAGTTCCGTGAAGTCGTCGAACCGGCAATCGGACGGACGGTTCCGCTGCCGCGTCCGCTGCAGGAAGCGTTGGGACGACCGCGGCACTCGGTATCCATGGACGTGGATTACGGGGCGCTGCGGGAATTCATTGTTGGTGGGTCCGCCTCCAACGGCCAACAGGCGCGGCGGAGCTCGACCCACAGCTGATGTACGTAGGGCCCCCTTAACATGCCTACACTCGACACGTTTCGCCCTGAGCCCGGGAATCTTCCAACCCGTGACGCGATTCCCGCGCGGTACACCTGGGATCTGAGCGCGATTTGCGCCGACTGGAACGCGTGGCAGCAGAGTTACACGACGCTGGACGCAGCGATTACAGCATTCACGAAGTTACAGGGGACGCTCGCGTCCGGTGCCGATGCGCTGCTGACCGCGTTTGCGGCGATGGACGAGATGGGTGCGCTCAGCTACCGCGTCTGGTACTACGCGTCGCTCCATTACGACGAGGACCAGCGCAACAACGAGATCAATGCCCGTCGTCAGCAGGTCCAGATTCTGTTCGCGCGCCAGCAGCAGGCGGGCTCGTGGTTCAACCCGGAGCTGCTCGCCATCCCGCTCGACACGATTCGTGGATGGATGGACGGGAACGAGGCGCTGGCGGTGTACCGCTTTGCGATCGAGAGCCTCTTCCACGAGCAGGAGCACGTGCTCGACGAAAAAGGCGAACGGCTGCTGTCCTATTCGGGCCGGTTCAACAGCGTGCCCTACGACAGCTACTCGGCACTGACGACGGCGGACATGAAGTTCCCGTCGATCACGTTGAGCACCGGAGAACAGGTCACCCTGACATACGGCCAGTACCGGGCGCTGCTCGAAACGAATCGACGTCAGGACGATCGCGCCGCCGCCTACCGCGCGTTTCACCAGGTGTACGCGGACAGCCAGAACACCTACGCGTCGCTCTATAACGGCGTCCTGCAGCGGGACTGGTTTCATGCGCGCGCGCGCGGATACGCGAGCACACTCGATGCCGCGCTGCACGGCAATAACATCCCGACCTCGGTCGTCGAGAACCTGATCGCGGTCGCCAAGCAGAACGTGGAGCCGCTGCGGCGGTATCACCGTCTGCGCCGCCGCGTGCTCGGGCTCGAGCGCTACCAGTTGTTCGACATCTTCATTCCGCTGGTGGAGCACGACGCGACCTACGCCTACGACGAGGTGGGTGCCTGGATCACCGATTCCGTGGCACCGCTTGGCCGTGAATACCAGGCACGCGTACGCGAGGCGTTCGACGGCAGATGGATCGACGTGTTCGAAAACGCGGGGAAGCGCAGTGGCGCCTACTCGGCACCCGTGTACGGGGCACACCCGTACATGCTGCTCAACTACAACGAAACGCTCGACGCCGTGTTCACGTTGGCCCACGAGATGGGCCATTCGATGCACACCCTGCTGTCGCACCAGGCGCAGCCCTTTGTCTACGCCGGCTACACGATCTTCGTCGCCGAGGTCCCGTCAACGCTGAACGAGGCGCTGTTCCTGGACTTGATGCTCGAACGCGCGGACAGCCGCGAGCAGCGGGCAGTGCTGCTGCAGCACGCGATCGACAGCATTGCGAGCACGTTCTATACCCAGGTGATGTTCGCAGACTTCGAACTGCAGGCACACCGGCTGGTCGAAGAGGACAAGCCGGTGACCGCCGACGTGCTCAACGAGATGTATGCGGGCCTGTTGCGCGACTACTACGGCGATGTCATCGATCAGGAAGCGGTCTCGCGACTGACGTGGGCCCGCATTCCGCACTTTTTCAGCACGCCGTACTACGTCTATCAGTACGCGACCTGCTTCGCGTCCACCGCGCGGTTGATGCAGGACATCCGCTCGAAGGATGGCCGTCTCTCGAGCGAAGCCGTTGATCGGTATTTATCACTGCTCAAGGCGGGCGGCAGCGACTATCCGATGAACCTGCTCGCGCGCGCCGGAGTCGATCTGAGCCAGCCCGACACCGTCCGGGCCGTCGGCGATGAGCTGAGCATGCTCGTCGGCAAGCTCGAACGGGAACTCGGAACCTGAACCTCGAACTCCGAACGGAACCTGAACACGAAGCTGGAAGGGAGAACCGGGAAGCGTGAACTGAGGAGTTCTGAGAAGACGATCGTGCACGTCATCCATGGCACCGTCAGCGCGCCATCACGCGAATCAGCTTCTCGTACGCGCTTCGCTCAGCCTGCCGCAGTTCGTCGGTCAACTCTTCGACGAGCACCAAACTTCACCGGAACCCGCGGTCTACCAACGGACGACGCGAGACTTGACTGCGGTCAGAGACCTCATGTAGCCTTATATCCGGATTTACGGATGGTAGCTATTCTCGAGCATATGTCGGCGCTGTCGGACTCGACCCGGTGCCGTGTACTCATGCTCCTGGAAAAGCAGGAACTCACCGTCACCGAACTGTGCACGGTCCTCCAGATGCCGCAGTCGAGCGTCAGCCGGCACTTGAAGACGCTGGCCGACGACAACTGGGTCGTGTCACGCCGCGACGGCACGAGCCGTTTCTACGCGATGTCGACGGGAGACGAGCTCGACCCGGGTGCGAGGCGGCTCTGGCCGATCATCAAGGAACAGGTTGCAGCGACATCGGCAGCAGGGCAGGATGATCGACGCCTCCGCGGTGTGCTGGCGAGGCGGCGTGCGAAGTCTCAAGAGTTCTTCGCGTCCGCTGCGGGTGACTGGGATCGCCTCCGCGGCGATCTGTTCGGCGATACGTTCTATCTCTGGGGCGTACTCGGGTTGATCGATCCGACGCTCGTCGTCGGCGACCTCGGATGTGGAACGGGGCAGTTGACGGAAGTTGTCGCGCCCTATGTTCGGCAGGTCATCGCCGTCGATAGCTCGGCGGACATGCTGGACGCGGCGCGTCATCGTCTCGTTGGCTCAGGCAATGTCGATCTGCGGCAGGGTGAGCTGGAAAACCTGCCGATCGCTGCCGGCGAACTCGACGCAGCGATGCTCTCGCTCGTTCTGCACTACTCACCGTCACCCGGACGTGCGCTGGCGGACGTCGGTCGAGTGCTGCGGCCGGGTGGGCGAGTGCTGGTGGTCGACATGCTGCCGCACGAGCGGCAGGAATATCAGCAGCAGATGGGCCATGTGTGGCTCGGGTTCTCTGAGAAGCAGATCGGGAAGTTCTTGACGGATGCGGGATTCAGCGATGTCCGGATGCGGTTGCTGCCGGCTGATCCCGATGCCATGGGACCCGCGTTGTTTGCGGCGGCAGCAGTAAGGCAGTGAAACAAGGAATGCAGAATTCAGAATGCAGAATGCAGGCAGGGCCTGAATTCTGAATCCTGCATTCTGAATTGAAGCGAAAGGGAGCGTATGTCAACTGTTCTGAGCGAGAAGATGCATGCGTACGAGGCCGCCAAGGCCGCCGGCCGTGTGCCGTACAAGGTTGCCGATCTCGGCCTGGCCGAGTGGGGCCGCAAGGAACTGCGTCTCGCCGAAGGCGAAATGCCCGGCCTGATGGCGATCCGCAAGCGCTACGCGGGCAAGAAGCCGCTGGCCGGCGCCCGCATCATGGGCAGCCTGCACATGACGATTCAGACGGGCGTGCTCATCGAGACGCTCGCCGACCTCGGCGCCGACGTGCGCTGGGTGTCGTGCAACATCTTCTCGACCCAGGATCACGCCGCCGCAGCGGTCGTCGTCGGTCGTACGGAGACGGGCGGCACGGCCCAGGACCCGAAGGGCATCCCCGTATTCGCCTGGAAGGGCGAGACGCTCGACGAGTACTGGTGGTGCACGGTGGAGGCGCTGGTCTGGCCGGACGGTCAGGGCCCGACGCTGATCGTGGACGACGGCGGCGACGCGACGCTGTTCGTGCACAAGGCCTTCCAGTTCGAGAAGGCGGGCAAGGTGCCGGCGTTCAACCCGGACAAGGATCCGGAGGAGTGGGGCGTCATCCTCAATAAGATCAGCGCGGAGCTGAAGGCGAATCCCGGCCGTTGGACGTCGATCGCCAGCGCCATCCGTGGAGTCAGTGAGGAGACGACCACCGGTGTGCACCGGCTGTACGAGATGGCGAAGAAGGGCGAATTGATGTTCCCCGCCATCAACGTCAACGACTCGGTCACCAAGAGCAAGTTCGACAACATCTACGGCTGCCGTCACTCGGTCATCGACGGCCTGAACCGCGCCACCGACGTCATGCTCGGCGGCAAGGTTGCCGTCGTGTTCGGCTTCGGTGAAGTGGGCAAGGGCTGCGCCGAGGCGCTGCGGGGTCAGGGCTGCCGCGTGGTCGTCACCGAGATCGATCCGATCTGCGCGCTGCAGGCGGCGATGCAGGGCTACGAAGTCAAGACGATGGACGACGTCGTCAGCACCGCGGACATCTTCGTGACCACGACCGGCAACTTCGACATCATCACCGCCGAGCACATGTCGAAGATGAAGGACAAGGCGATCGTGTCCAACATCGGTCACTTCGACAACGAGATCGACATGGCCGGCCTGGCGAAGTGGAAGGGCATCAAGAAGATCAACATCAAGCCGCAGTACGACGAGTGGGTCTTCCCGGATGGCCACAGCGTGATGGTGCTGGCCGAAGGCCGACTGATGAACCTCGGATGCGCGACCGGTCACCCGAGCTTCGTGATGTCGGCGTCGTTCACCAACCAGACGCTGGCGCAGCTCGAGCTCCACGCCAACGCCGAGAAGTACGCCAAGACGTCGGTGACCATGCTGCCGAAGAAGCTGGACGAGGAAGTAGCGCGGCTGCACCTCGAGCAGATCGGCGTCAAGCTGACGAAGCTCACCCAGGCGCAGGCCGACTACCTCGGCGTGCCGGTCGAGGGGCCGTACAAGCCGGAGCACTACCGGTACTAGTTGGTAGTTAGCTGGTTGGTAGTTAGCTAGTTAGATAGTTCGTAGTAGGGACGGGTTCCGCAAGGGGGCCCGTCCTTTTTTTATCTCCGAACTACCAACTACCAACTACCAACTACCAACTAACGCTGACCTTGACCTCTGCCGGCCGCCTCGCCATCATTCCTCTGCCACGCGGGGAAGGACGGATGAGATGCGACGTCTCCAGTCGCTGCTCTGTCTGTTGATGCTTGGTGGCGGTGTGTCCGGCTGCGAGGGATTCTTCCTCGTCGTCTCGACCGGCCCGCTTCCCGACCAGAAGCTCTCGCCGACGGCACCGCCGCCCGTGACAGTCATCGCGGTTGGCGATCTGGTTCACGGCACGTTTGTCACGCCTCAGGTCTGTTTCGACGTCAGGGCGCCGGCGAGCGGCATCCTCTTCGTGAATCTGCAATGGGATCCGCGCGAGGGTGACATCGACTTCACGTTTGTGAGCAGCGTGTTCGCGACGAATGTAACGACGGTCTCGCCGGGGGGACAGACGTCGGCTGTCCGCAGCCTTCGCGTCACGCGCGGCCAGAGCTACCGGATTCAGGTCGTCGGCGACCGGGGACCGGTGCCGTTCACGCTGACAACCTCGCTCCAGTGAGGCATTCACCCGCTTGGGCTCTGAACGGGTACACTGGCTCAACCGTATTAATCGAGGAGTTCCAGTGATGCGTGGATTCCCACGGTTCCTTGCTGTAGCAGTCGCGGCCATGATCATGGCCGCCATCGCGGCGACGCTGAAGCCGGCCTCAGCCCGCGCGCAGGCACCCACACAGGTCACGTTCTCCAAAGACATCGCGCCGATCCTGCAGCGCAGTTGTCAGCAGTGCCATCGTCCCGGGTCGGTGGCGCCAATGTCTCTGCTGACTTACGAAGACGCGAGGCCGTACGCCCGCGCGATGAAAGCCAGGACCGCCCTGCGCGAAAAACGCGGGGCGATGCCGCCGTGGTACATCGAGAAGAACGTCGGCATTCAACATTTCAAGGACGACTTCTCGCTGAGCGAGGAGGAGATCGCGAAGATCGCGACGTGGGCCGATACCGGCGCGCCGCAGGGCAACCCGGCCGATCTGCCGGCACCGCTGACGTTCCCCGACGGCAAGTCGTGGCGCATTGGAACGCCGGATTTGATCGTCAAGTCGGCTCCAGTGGAGATGAAGGCGCAGCAGCCCGACTGGTTCGGATCGATCGGACAAACACCGACGGGCCTGACCGAGGATCGCTATGTCGCTGCCGTTGAAGTCAAAGAGGTCAATGACTCCGGCCCCCGTTCCGGCCGCAGCAGCACGGTCGGTGGTCTCTATCTGTTTCATCACGCCGCCTATGCGATTGTCGGCGGTCGCGGCGGCGCCAGCCTGTTCCCTGTTCATGAAGTCGGCCGAAACGCCGATGTGTTCGACGAGCAGGCCGGCCGGCTTTTGTCGGCGGGTTCGTCGGTCGCGTTCCAGTCAGTACATCTCCACGCGAACGGCACCGATTCGAAGTCGCACCTCGAAGTCGGCTTCAAGTTCCATCCGCGCGGATACAAACCGACATTGAACTTCCGGCAGTTGTTCGTGGGCAACGGCCCGGACCTGGACATCAAGGGGAACGAGGCCAACCAGCGGGTGGACGCGTACTTCACGCTGCCGCAGCCGGTGAAGATCAGCACCTACGAGCCGCACATGCACGCGCCCGGCGTTCGCATGTGCCTCGAGGCGATCTGGGGCGTGAGCGTGCAGACGCTCAACTGCTCCAAATACGATCACAACTGGGTACGCGCGTACTGGTACGAAGACGACGCCGCGCCGATCCTTCCGAAGGGAACGATCCTGCACGTCGTCGGGTACTTCGATACAACGGCCGCGAACAGGAACGTTCCGGACCCGCGCAACTGGTCCGGATCCGGTCATCGGTCCGTCGACAACATGATGATCAACCTGATGCAGGCGATCTTCCTGACGGACGAACAGTTCGAGGCCGAGGTCGCGAAGCGGCGCGACAAGCTCGGGCTGAAAGCGGGCCAGACGGTGCTCGGCTGCCCGACGTGCAGCGCGGTTCCCAGAGCTGCCGCCGTCCCGGTTGCTCCGGCGCCTCCGGCCGCGAACTGATGATGACGACGAGGTCGATTGCCGTGGTCGCAGCGATCGCTGTTGCGACAGCGTTGTCGGTGCGCGCGCAGGAGTCGTTCTCCACCGGTCAGAACATCGCTCCCGCATACGAAGGATGGGAGAAGAATCCTGACGGGTCCTTCAATCTGGTCTTCGGGTATTTCAACCGGAACTGGCAAGAGGAAATCGACGTCCCGGTCGGCCCGGCCAACGGCTTCGACGCGCCGACACCGGACCGCGGCCAGCCAACGCACTTCCAGCCGCGTCGGAACCGGTTCGTGTTTCGCGTTCGCGTGCCTGCCGACTTCGGGACAAAAGAGCTGGTGTGGACGCTGACGACCAATGGCAGGACCGAACGCGCGTACGGGTCGCTCAAGCCGGACTACTACATCGACGACGACGTCATCATGGCGAACAACGGCGCGGCCGGAATGGGTGGCGCCGATCCTGCGCTGAAAGGCAACAAGGCGCCCGTCCTGACGATCGATGGTCCGGCGACGAGGACCGTTAAGGTCGGAGAAGCGGTGACACTGACCGCCACGGCGACGGACGACAGGATTCCGAGACCGAAGAGCATGCCGGCGCTGAACCCGGGTATCGCATCCCGCTTTACCGTGGATAGTGCCACCGGCCTCCGGCTGTCGTGGTTTGTCTATCGGGGTGCAGGGAACGTCGTCTTCGACCCCGTTCAGACCAAGGTCTGGGAAGACACTCGAGACAACGCCAATTCACCATGGTCGTATGGCTGGCGAACACCGCCGGTGCCGCCTGATGGCAAGTGGGTGGCCCGCGCGACGTTCCGCGAGCCTGGGACCTACGTGCTGCGCTGCCAGGCGCACGACGGAGGGCTCTCCACGACCAGCGACGTGACGTTCGTCGTCACGAAGTAAGCCGAAGCCGGTCGCCGGGGCCGCTCAGGAAGATCCGCGGCGCAGGCGCCGCGTGCGAGCCGCGTTGTCCGACATCGTCCTGAACGTCAGCTTCAGCGAGCCGACTCGAACGATATCGCCGTCTTGTAACGCGGTCGCCGACTTGAGGGGCACACGGTTCAGAAAGGTTCCGTTCGTGCTCTCGAGATCCTGGACCCGCGCAACCGCATCGTCCACGCTGATCAAGGCGTGACGTCGCGACACGCTTTCATCGTCCAGCCACACGGTGCTGCGCGGATCGCGACCGATGATGTTGTCTCCGGTAGACAGCGCAAACGAGCGATCCTTCCACGAGAGCCAGCAGCGCGATCCGGGTCGCCCGACGGCAGCCGTCTCGCCATCGGCGACGTCGACAGCCTGTGCACAGAACGCGTAGCCAACGCCGTGCACGGTCCGGATAAACCGCGGCGCCTGCCGGTCGTCGCCCAGCGCCTTCCGGATTTCTCCAATCACCACATTGAGATTGGCCTCGACCACGAACGTGTCCGGCCAGATGGTGGCCAGCAGGTCGTTCTTCGACAGCACGTCCGGCCGGCGCACCAGGAGCGCACACAGCAGGTCGAACGCCTTGGGCGAGAGCCTGATATCGCGGCCGGCCCGGGACAGCTGCCGGGCGTCTGAATCGAGGAGAAAGTCGCCGAACCTGACGGTCACAGGTGTTTGGAAATCCTTTGGCAATTCCTTAAGACTCCGCGCTCGGATCGGATCAATTCTCTCCGGAGAGACATGGTAACCAACGACAGCATGGCGACGACAGGCAATCGACGCCGGCCCGCCCGCGACCTGATCGCCGCCGTGGTCGAGAACATGCGGCGAAATCTGGAGACTCTCAGGTACTCCACGCTGGCGCCGAGCCGCTACATGGTGTACCTCCATCCCTCCGAGTTCGCGCGCCTCGAGGGCATCATTCCGATTCTGCAGGACGAAACGATTCGTGCGCTCCGGGAAGAGCTGCAGCAGTTGAACAGCCCGACCGGCGTGAGGCGGTTCAGCGGTCGTCTGTTTGGCGGTGTCCCGCCGAGAGTGCAAACGGCGGCGGGAGAATGGCAGGTCGAGTTCCTTGCCGATCCCGACGGCGACCTCGCCGAGGGCGATATTCTCATCGACTCCGAGCTGCAGCTGCCAGCGGAGCCGGAACTCGGGGTTGGCGAGCGTACTCGCCGCATCACGACATCGCATACGGCGCAGAACATCACCACCACGCAAGAGCGCACGGTACGGACGCGGGAGGCGTTGGCGCCACGGCCCTTTGCGAAGATCGCCTGGGAAGATCAGTCGGGTCAGCACACCTACGACATGGCGACAGATGCCGTGACGATCGGCCGGGGTGGCAGCGCCTCTCATGTTGATGTGAAGATCATGTCGTCGGTCGATGTCTCGCGCGAACATGCGCGGATCCGTCGTGATGCCGCCACCGGGCAGTTCTTCCTCACCGACTTGAGCAGCTTCGGAACGACGCTGAATCAGCGTCACGTGCCGTGCGGGTTCGAAGAGGTGGACGGCGTCAAGCGCGAGAATGGCGCCGAAACGCAGGTGCCAGATGGCGCGCGTATCGGCCTGGCCGAGACGGTGTTCCTCGATTTCACGATCGTGGATGCTCTGGCCGAGGGTCCGGCTAAAGCCGGACACTACAGATGACAATCCTGCTGTGGGCGCGATTCCTTCTCCTGGCCTCCTTGGTCGGTCTCGTGGCGTTGTACCTGATGGCGGAGATGCCGCATCGTGAGTAGCGTCGGTTCCGCAGTGGCACGCGATCACGGAGGGCCGAATCGACGTGTCCTGCTGGCGGCCGGTCATACCGACGCCGGCCGGCAGCGCGAGGTCAACGAGGACCGCCTTCTCTGCAATCCCGAACAGGGCGCATTCGTGGTCATTGACGGTGTCGGCGGCCAGGCGGCGGGAGGCAGGGCGGCAGACATCGCGTTGTCGCTGGTGAAAGAGGCCCTCACCCGTGAAGCCGGGTCGAACGCCGATCGCATCCGCGTGGCCATCACGGACGCCAACAACGAGATCTATCGCTCGGCTGCGACACGCGCGGAGTGGGACGGCATGGCCTGTGTCCTGACGATGGCGCTGGTCAGCAACGGCACGGTGACGGTGGGGCACGTCGGAGACACGCGGCTCTACAAGTTGCGTGCGAACCGGATCGACAAGCTGACTCGTGATCACTCTCCGGTCGGAGAACGCGAGGACGCAAACGAGATCACGGAACGGCAGGCGATGCGCCATCCGCGGCGCAACGAGGTCTACCGCGACGTCGGCTCCGAATTCCACGATCGCCGCGACCACGATTTCATCGACATTCGCGAGGTGCCCTTCGAAGCCGACGCCGCGCTCCTTCTGTGCAGTGACGGACTGACCGATCTCGTCGACTCCGTCACAATCGCCAGAACGGTGAGCCAGTGTGCCGGCGACCCGGATTCCGTCGTCCGCGAGCTGATCGCTGCCGCCAACGCCGCCGGCGGGAAAGACAACGTCACGGTTGTCTACGCGGAAGGCGAAGCGTTTGCTGCCAGCAACTACGGACGCGGGCAGATCGAGTCGCATTCGGCGGGAACCGCGCGCGACACCGTGAAGCGAAGCGCAGACGGCAGACCCCCGTCGCGTCGTGTGTTGCGGTTCGGCGCCATCGGGCTGGCCATCGGCATTGCGGCGATCGCCGCGCTGTGGGGCGGCGGGTGGTTGACGCTCGATGACCTTCGCACCTGGATGACTCCCGAGTCGGTTCAGGCGCCGGTGCGTCGAACCGTCGGCGCTGGCGAGTCCATCGCGGCCGCGATGCGTGATGCACCTACCGGGTCGGAGATCCTCGTCGAGCCGGGCGAATACCGCGAGCAGATCGCCCTGGTGAACGGTGTTCGGCTCGTCAGTCGAGTGCCCGGCGGCGCGACGATCCGGCTACCAGCGGCAGTGCACGACGCCGCGGATGTGGCGGCGGTGGTGGCCCGGAACGTCACTGGCGCCGAACTCGTCAATTTCAGAGTCAGTGGCGACTCGACGACGCCGCTTCCCGTCGGCATCTTTGTCCAGGACTCAACGGTCTCGTTCGTCAACATCGAAGTCACGGGCGCCACGCGGACTGCGGTTGAGTTCGCGGGAGGAGGCGCCTCGACGATGATCGCGAGCGACATCCACGACAACTCCGGATCCGCCCTCATCGTTCGCGACGGCGGTCAGCCCCACGTCTCCCACAGCATGTTCGCCCGCAACGGGCGGCCCGATCGCAGCGCGCCGTTTGTGATTCAGCGCGCGACGCCGACCTTTGCCAAGAACGTGTTCGTGGGCGTGACGAGCGAGTCGTTCGTGGGTTTCGACAGCGCTTCGAAGGGAGAGCTGACCCGCGAGAACTGGTTCGTGTCAGCCGAACTGCCGTCACTACGACGATGACCACCGTGTTCAAACAAGTCGGTCCGTACCAAATCCTCAGGCAGATCGGCCACGGCGGGATGGCCGTGGTCTTTCTGGCGACCGATAGCCGCGACGATCGCCAGGTTGCGCTGAAGCTCGTTCAGCGCGGGAGCGACCGGGAGACGCGCGAGATCGTCGAGGCGGAGCAGTTTGGCGCCGAGCTCCAGAAGCGATTCGGCGAGCGTGGCTCTCACGTGCCGGTCGTCTATGAGTACGGAATCGACGAAGACTCCGGCTACTTCTACGTCGCCATGGAGTATCTGGACGGAGAGAACCTGTCCGAACTGATCGCGCACGGCCCGCTCGAGCCTGAGCGTGCCGCGACGATTGCTGGTGAGCTCGCACGCTTCCTCGAAGATGCCCACGCGTTCGAAGCGGTCGTCAACGGCCGCAACCTGCAGTCGCTGCTGCATCTGGATCTGAAACCGAGGAACGTGCGAATCACCTCGGCGAAGCAGGTGAAGGTGCTCGACTTCGGCACGGCGAAAGGGCTCTCGCTGAGCCGGAAGGTGACGCGCAACGACTTTGGCAGCGTGGCGTACCTGTCCCCCGAGCGACTCGAGACCGGCGAGGTCGATGCGCGGGCCGATTTGTGGGCGCTTGGCGTCGTCATCTACGAGATGCTTCGCGGCGCTCCTCCGTTTCAGGCGGAGGATACCCGGCGTCTCGAGCGCCTGATTCTCTCGAGACGCCCGCCGCCGACCCTTGCAGACGGCTGCCCGGCTGGTCTCGCGGCCATCGTGGCAAAGATGCTGGACCCTCGCCAGGTCGAACGCTATGCCACCGCGGGCGAGATCCGCGCCGACATCGATCGATTCCGCGCCGGGCTCCGGACGATCGCTGAGGATCAGGGCTGGCCCGAATGCGCGTTCGACGACGCTGCGACCCGACGGACGTCGCCGGCCGTGACCGCGCGCACGCACGGTGGGGACGAAGAGCGAACCCGCAGGAC
>DASROF010000151.1:0-18151 GCA_035647075.1 Vicinamibacterales bacterium
GTGCGCAGCGCGAGACGGCGGCGCTCGATCGCGCCCGCGCCGAGGAAGCCGCGCGCCGGCAGGCCGACATTGGACGCCAGAACGCTGATGCCGCACGGCTGACCGCGGAACGCGACCAGGCCACGGCCAATGCCGCCCGACTGTCGGCGGAACGCGACACGGCGACGGCCGATGCCGCCCGGTTGTCGGCGCAGCGCGACGCGGCGACGGCCGATGCTGCCCGGCTGTCGGCGCAGCGCGACGCGGCGACGGCCGACGCTGCCCGTTCGACGGCGGAACGCGACAAGGCCACGGCTGATGCGGCGCGGCTATCGGCGGAAAACGCCACGGCCACTGCGGAGCGCGCACGACTTGCCTCGGACGCGGCGCGTGCGGCAGCGGAGAGTCAGTCGCAGGATGCACAGGCCCGATCTGAACGCGAAAAGAACGAGCTCCGTGCACGTCTCCGCGATCAGCTCAACGTCATTCTCGAGACGCGGGAAAGTGCTCGAGGGTTAGTCGTCAATCTCTCTGACGTGCTGTTCGATACCGGCAAGGCGGACCTCAAGCCGGGTGCCAGGGAGAAACTCTCCAGGCTGAGCGGCGTGCTGTTGTCGCACCCGGGGCTTCACATCGAAGTTGAGGGGCATACGGACAATGTGGGTGCCGATAGTTACAATCAGCAGCTATCGGAAACCCGAGCGAGTTCCGTTCGCGACTACCTCGTTCGCGAGGGCATTGCGTCCAACACCGTTGGAACATCAGGCTTCGGCGAGAGCAAGCCTGTCGCGTCGAACGGCACGGCCGCCGGCAAACAGCAGAATCGCCGCGTGGAACTGATCGTTTCGGGCGAAGCCATCGGCAGAACCCGCTAGAGCTGAAGCAATACGATGGCGGGAGGCAGGCGCCACGCCTCTCTCCCGCCGATAGTCGCGGCGCACCTGCTCGTCAGGACGCCAGGCACCGGCCAACGTGACATGATGGTCACAGTGGCCCGAAAACCGCTCTCCTCCCCAGGTCTGCCGCTTCCCCAGTTCGATCTCCAGGGATTCCTCGCGTCGGCCGGTGTGGCGCGCACCATCCGCACCTTTAAACGGTCAGCCGTCATCTTCTCGCAGGGAGACCCCGCTTCCGATGTCTTCTACATTCAGAGCGGCAGCGTCAAGCTCTCCGTCCTCTCGCGGACCGGTAAGGAGGCCGTTGTCGCCGTCCTGGGGCAGGGCGACTTCTTTGGGGAGGGATGCCTCGCGGCGCAGCCGCGGCGTATTGCGACCGCCTCGGCGATGAGCGCGAGCACCGTGCTGGTCGTCGAGAAGCCGCAGATGCTCGAGATGCTCCACACGCAGCCGGCGCTGGCCGAACGGTTCCTCGCACACATGCTGGCGCGAAATATCCGCGTGGAAGAGGACCTGGTCGATCAGCTGTTCAACTCGAGCGAAAAGCGACTCGCCCGTGTCCTGCTGCTGCTGGCGCGCTACGGGAAGGCGGACCGACCGCTGCCGATCCCGAAGATGTCTCAGGAAACGCTGGCGGAGATCGTCGGCACGACGCGGTCGCGCGTGAATTTCTTCATGAACAAGTTCCGCGATCTCGGGTTCATCGAGTACAACGGCGACATCAAGGTGAACAGCGCGCTCCTGACGGTCGTCTTGCACGACTAGCGGTCAGCCTGTCGTTCGCGCGCACGCGCCCTCAGTCCTGCAGCACGACGCTCAACATGGAGCAGTGCACCTGCAGGCCCCCGTCCCGTTCGCGGTGCCGCTCCAGGAATCCGAGCTTCCGGAACTTGTTCATCAGGACGTCGACCTTCGACCGCGAGGTGCCGATCATCTCAGCCAGCAGATCCCGCGAAATCGTCGGCAGGGTGCGCCGCATCGACTGATGTTCGTCGAAGTGCGCGAGCAGCAGCAGTGCCCGCGCGAGCCGCTTCTCGCTCCGGTTGAAGAGTTGATCGACGAGGTCTGCCTCGATGCGGATGTTCGTCGTCAGCAAGTGCGATCGGAACCGGTCGGCAAACGCCGTCTCCTCGTGCAGGCAGCGGCGCATCTCACCGGTCTTCACGATGCCGATGGCGCTGGCCGTCGTCGTCTTCGCGGTGACCCGCCGGCGACGCTGGCCGGCCAACGCGCCTTCGCCGAAGAACGCGCCGGCCGTGAGGGTTCCGACGATGGCGGCGCGTCCCTGATGCGACGTCGTCGTCAACGTCACGCGGCCTGTCTGGATGTACATGACGCTGCTACAGGAATCGCCCTGGGTGAAGATGGTCTCGAACGGCTTGAAGCGCACGCTCGTGTTGGCGACGTGCATCACATCGAGCAGCCTGCTCGTATTCGGTCCCGTCGCCCGAGTATTCGCGATCATCTGGTACCCGACACCCCTCAGCGAGGGGCGCTGGCGCGAATCCTGAACTCCGTGCCGTTCACGAGATCGAGATCGCTCCGGCCCTGGATGAAGACTGACCCGGCGCCGGCGCCGGCGCCGACCGCCGCCCCGACCGCCGCGCCCTGGCCACCACCGGTCACCGCTCCGATCACCGCCCCGATCGCCGCACCTAATCCGGTGCGCGTCACGGTCTTGCCAGTCTGGCCGGTGTCATCTTGAACCACGCCTTCGGTATCCACACGCACCGAGTCATTGTTCGGCGTTCGGACGCTGACGATGGTGCCGGTGAAGTCGGAGACGCGACCGTTTCGCAGACGGATGCTGTCGAACGCGAACGCCATCACGGCCCGGCCCGAGACCTGACCGGAACGGGTGACCCGGGCGAGCGAGCCGTCGATGGTGGCTCCGGCGTACTGAGCCGGCGCACTCACCGTCAACGCAAATCGATCACCGTCGCGGGCCTGCCTCGTGCTCAGCGCGTCGTTCAGCGTCGCGACAACTTCGGTCCCATCGGGAACGATGAAACCGCTTTCTGAATCCGCCTGGCCGGACGACGTGGAGCCTGCACCGCGCCAGACGCGTGGTGACGAGGCCCATTGCGGCGTGTCCGACGTTCTGTCGTAGACGCTTCGTGCCACGACCGGCTGCTGCAGATTCTCGTCGGTGATGCGCCGGGTAACGCCCAGGCTCCGGCCGTTATCGAGTGACTCAAAGGTGACCTGATAGTCCACAGATCGATCACCGTCGGTGGTGACCACCAGTCGGTCTCCAACCAGCGTGGCGTTGGTTCGCACCTGCCGGCCATTGCGCGACTGCTCGACCTGTTCACGCCCATCAACCTCGAACGTGACCTTCGCAGCCGCCGACGACGCGATGGTCATGGTGCGTCCGTCCCGCTCGATGGTGAGCGACTCCGGCGCCTCGAGGCGCCGCATCACGGAGGAGCGGAGGCGCTCCTGGTCCCGCGCTGGCAGCGTGCTCGCGACGCGGCGTGCCGTCGTGGCGGCATCGTCGCTGCGTGCGCGATTGAGCTGGTAAGTGCCCGTCAGCCGATTCGCGACGGCTCCGCGCCCGCGGCCAATGCCACGGCCAGCGGCACGGCCATTGGTGCTGTTGTACCAATCGCCACGCCAGTCGTACCGGATCGCCGACACGTTGCTGCTGCGAGTATTGACGACCGCTTCATAGGAGAAGGGTCTCGACATCCTGTCCGTGGCGCGCACCACGCTGCCGGTGCCACTCACCCGAACATCCGCGTTCGACGGAAATTCTGTGCGGGCGTCGGGACCGAATTGCACGGTCAGCGTGCGCGCGTTGTCCTGGCTGACGATTCGTTCTCGCACCGCTCGCTGCACCTGGTCGATGGCCCGAGCTGTCCGATCTGTCGAGCCTTGCGCCAGCACCAGGCTGCCACTCGCGATGACACCCGCAACAACGATCACCGCCGCACACCACAGGCGGCCATTTATCGACGTACCAATCTCAATCCGTTTCATGACACTTCCTCGCTGAGATGCGCAAGGCAGGAGCAACATCGCATCCCGCAGTGGCGTGGGAACTCATGCTGCGACACTAGCAGCAGCACGGTGGCCAGTCTGTTCAGAAGTGAACTAGAGCCGGTCCATCCAGTCCTGCAGCAGATAGGCAGCCGTGGCCGGATCACTTCTCGAGCAGTCGATGCGCCGGACGCCACCATGCAGACCTGCCGTGGACCGCGAGGTCCCGTCGATGCGAACGCACAGGTCGCTTCCGTCCACCGCCACGGTGACGGATCCGCATGTCGAGCCGAGCGATGCGATGGTGACGGCGGGATCGTCTCCGTCGGAACGGTTCGCGGCGGTCAGGAGTTGCCGGCCGGCGCCGTCGTTGTAAGCGACGACCAGGCTTCTTATTGATGCGAGGATCCCGGGCCATCGCTGTAAACACAGCGCGCGTCGGTCGGTCTCGTCCACGGTGTGCGCCTGCGTCTGTGCAGCCGAGTCGTCGTCACGCTGCCGTCGGCGTTGTCCCGACTGACGGGCCAGGGACTCAGCCGATGCGGTGCACGGCGGGATGGATTCGAATCGAACACTCATTCCAGCGCCTAATGAACTTTGTCAGCGGGCGCTGGCGCAATATACGTCCTCGCCTGCAGTGCGGCCTCGGCCCGCGTCCACAACACGATTCCTCGCTGGACGAGCTGGCGCTGTTGCGCCGCACGGAATTCCTCAATCATCGCGTCGAGACGCGCTTGCCGCTCCTCGTTGTGGTTGCGATCGATGGCCATGTGCTGCTCCCTATGGGCGGAAGTCGCCCTTGTTGGTCGTGCGCGTCTTGTCCGCGGCTGCCTTCTTGCGCTCGGCGTCCGCCAGGGCCTGTTCAGCCTGACGCCGCGGCGCTTCCTGCTGATCGAGGCGCGTCGCTTCGATTTCCGCCGCGCGCGCCGTGTCTCCCAATTGCCTCGAGACGCCAATGAGCCTGAAGGTCGCGGGATACACCTCACGCATCAGCGTGAACTCGTAATCGGCGCTCTGCCAGCGCGCGAGCGCAGTGGTCCCATTGATGGATCCAGCCGGAGCCGGAGCGGGAGGCTGCGATGCGGCGGCGGTCAGCGTCGCTGGCCCGTAGACGGCCGACACGGCATCGATGATGTCCGCATTGGTCAGGCCTTCGACCAGGCGCGCGTCATACACCACGATGAGGCTGAACAGCGCGTCGTCGTAAAAACGGAAGGTAACCTCGCGCACCGCCTCGCTCCGTCCAACCGGACGGCCGGTCCCGTACTGGGGCCGCCACGCGAGCTCCCGAATAAGCGCGGGCCGCTGATGGATGACTTTCACGTCACCGGCTTTGGTTCCCGTGATGGCGACAACCGACGACACGCTGCTGCCGAACGCAACCTCGCGGTAGCGCGATAGATCCTGCGCGCTCGCCAGGTGCGAGACACCGAAGAGCACGATGCAGACACACACGGCGACGGAGCGCGCGTTGAGAGTGGTCATGCCACGAGCGTATAGCGGTGAGCGCATCGCGGCTGTGCTGAACAGCACAGAGCCGTCCGTCAGGGTGGTTGTGCACAACAGCACAGACGAGTGTGTGCCGGTGCGCTACTGTGTGGTCAGCCAGAACCCCACACTCCTGGTGTCCCGCGATGTCTTGTGGCCGACACCGTCCGGCGGATCGTGACCCGGACTGGCTGGCGGTTTCCCTCAACAACAGAGGTTCTACGAAATGATTCGTTTCATGACCGTCGTCGTGTGTCTCGTGCTGGCGTCGACCGGACTCCGCGCCGCAAACAAGGAAGAAGGTCGCCTGCAAGACGCCGGCGTCGTCATCGAGGAGATTCTCGCGATTGACGACAACATCCCGCAGGATCTGCTGGACAAGGCCGAGTGCGTCATCGTCATTCCCTCGATGCTGAAGGTGGCGCTCGGCATTGGCGGCAGCTATGGACGCGGCGCGATGGTCTGCCGCACCGGACCGGGCTACGACGGCCCCTGGGGCGCGCCGGCGATGTATGCGCTCGACGGCGGAAGCTTCGGCCTCCAGCTGGGTGGACAGGCCACCGATCTGGTGTTGCTCGTCATGAACGAGCGGGGCGTCAAGGCCCTTCTGAACAACAAGGTCAAGCTCGGGGGGAGCGCCTCCGCCGCGGCGGGACCGAAGGGCCGCGACGTCAGCGCCTCGACCGACGCGACCATGCGGGCAGAGATTCTGAGCTACTCCCGCTCCCGTGGGCTGTTTGCCGGCGTGTCGCTCGAGGGCGCCTCGCTGCGTCCCGACAACGACGCGAGCAGGGAAGTCTATGGACGCCCCATCACCGCGCGCATGATCGTCAACGGCACCGGCATCGCTGTGCCGGCGGCGGGTCGTCGATTCGTTGATGCGTTGGCTAAGAGCGCCCCGCGCAACACATCACAGAAAGCCACCAACTAATGACCAGACTGCTGATCCTGACGCTGGCTGCGACAGTGGCCGCAGTGGCCGCCGGTGCCTGCGGAACATCTCCCTCCGACACCACCGGCACGTCCCTGACCGCTGAGAACGGTGACACCGCTGGGTTCTGGACACGTCGCGCGTATCGTGACGTGACGATTCCGTCCGGCACCACGTTATCGCTGTCGTTGACCAGCTCGATGGCGTCCGATACGAGCGCTGTCGAGGATTCGGTGACGGCGGAGCTCACGCGCGCGATCTCGATTGATGGCCGCGAGGTATTGCCGGCAGGCGCCAGGCTGGCCGGCAACGTGACCCAGGTAGACGACTCGGGGCGTGTGAAGGGACGGGCGATGATCGCCTTCCGCTTCACCTCTCTTCAGGCCGGCGGGCAGCGGTATGACGTGCAGACGGCGGCGCTCAGGCATGTGGCTCCAGCCACGAAAGGTGAAGACGCCACGAAGATCGGCATCGGTGCCGGAGCCGGCGCGGTGATTGGTGGTCTGCTCGGCGGAGGGGACGGCGCCGCGACAGGCGCGGCGATCGGCGGTGGCGCCGGCACCGGCGTTGTGCTCGCCACCAGGGGGAAGGACGTGCGCCTCGGTCCTGGTGCGGACGTCACGAGCCGGTTGACGGCACCCGTGACCGTGCGCGTGCGCGTCAGCTAGCGGCAGCGCCGTTACGAATCACCTGCGTCAGAACATCCGGGTCGACGGGTTTCACCAGGTGATGATCGAACCCGTGCTCCTCCGCTCGCTTCACATCGGTGGGGGAGCCGTAGCCCGTCAGCGCCAGCAGCAGCATGTCGCGGCCGTGCGGGAGATCGCGAATCCGTCTGGCGACCTGGTAGCCGTCCATTCTGGGAAGGCCGATGTCGATGATTCCCACGTCTGGACGTTCCGCGTCCAGCAGTTCCAGTCCCCTCGCGCCGTCCGCCGCCTCGTAGACGACGTGGCCGGCGAGTTCGAGCACCATGCGCAACATCTCGCGGGCGTCCTTGTTGTCCTCAATGAGGAGGACGCGTTTCCGCGAGGTCCGATATTCCTGCGGGACCGACACCCTGGGCACCGCGTGCGCGGCCTGGATTTGTCGCAGCCGGACGGTGAAACGGCTTCCTTGGCCTTCTCCCTCGCTCGACGCGACGATCGTCCCCTCATGCAACTCGACAAGGCGGCGGACCAGCGCCAAGCCGATCCCGAGTCCGCCCTGCGCGCGGTCCAGTGTCCGATCGGCTTGCACGTACAGATCGAAGATGAAGGGCAACAACCTGGACGAGATGCCGAAGCCGGTGTCCTCGACGGTCAGCAGCGCGTCGCCGCCGTCGGCGCGGAGGGCCACGCGAATCGCGCCGCCTGGCGGCGTGTATTTGATCGCATTGGTCACGATGTTGGTCAGGACCTGCTCGAGCCGTTCGGCGTCCCAGTCGACCCATACGGGCTCGGCGCTGACGTCGATGCGCCGATCCAGCAGCGGGTCATTGATGAATGTGGCGACGGCGTGCCGCACGGCCTCGGCCATATTGAGTGGCCGTCGATTCAGTCGGATCTTCCCGGAGACCAGGCGCTCGATATCAAGCAGGTCGTTGATCAGATGCGTGACGTGGCCGACCTGACGCGTCAGCACGTCCCGCGCGCCCTTCGCCGTCTGCTCGCCGGTGTTCGTCAACTCGAGCACGCGGACGGCCGAACTGATCGCGCTGAGCGGCGTGCGCAGCTCGTGGGCGAGCATCGCCAGGAATTCGTTTTTCGTCTGGTTGTCGTGCTCGGCGCGGGCGCGGCTGTTGTTGGCCGCCAGGAGCTCGCTGAGATCCGTGACGATCAGATTCAGGCGATCGCCGCCTGCTGAAACCGTGGTGGTGAGAGACAGGCTCACTTCGAGAGTCCCGGCCCCCGGGCTGATCAGACATCCGCGGCGTCTGCCGCTGCCCGCACGCAGAAGGGCCCCGAACTCGTTGCTCCCGGATACGTCCACGAACCGGTCGATCCGGCCGCCGACGATCGACGCGAGCGGCTCGCCGACCAGGGCCGCGAAGCGAGCGTTGGAGTACAGGATGTCGCCACCCCGCGTGAAGACGACGGCGCCTTCCTGCATCTCTTCGACGAGGTGGCGGTACGGCTCATCGGCGCTGTGCAGCGTGTAGACCTGACTGCCGCCGGCGCCTTCGACCACCAGCGCATCGATCTCGCCATGCTGAATCGCCCCCAGCATCTCCTCGGCTTCGGCAAGCCGGGCACGGAGTGGCTCCGTCTCGTCGTGGTGGTCAGCGACGTGTCTGATCATTGGCGTCTACTGTCCCCCCGCTCGGTCAGAAGATCGAACGAGATCAAGCCCAAGGAGCACGCGCTCGCGGTTGGACATGTCGCCGATGATCCGGCGCATCGGCAGCGGCAACTTCTTGACCAGGGTCGGCGCCGCGATGATCTGCTCGCCCTTCAGGAGAACCGGCTGCTGGTAGATGTCGATGACTTCGAGGTCGTATCGCCCGTGAAGATATTCGTCGCAGATCGCCTGCAGGTTCTTGACCGCGCGTGCCGATCGGGCCGTCATCCCTGTGACGTATAGCCGAAGGACGTACCGTTCGGCCGGCGGTCCTTCAGAGGCCCGCTCGAATGCCGCCCGGATGCCGTTGCGCTCCTTCGGTGTCATGCCGTTCCGGCCCGGCGTTCCTGCAGGTCCAGCCCGACCAGCACGCGTTCCGTGTTCGAGAGGTCGCCGATGATCTTCTTGATCGGTTCCGGCAGCCGCCGCACGAGCGTGGGCACCGCCAGGATCTGGTCGCCGCGTGCGAGCTGCGGATTCTCCAGGAGGTCGATGATCTCGATCTCGTAGCGTCCCTGCAGATGGTCCTCGCAGATCTGCTTCAGGTTCCTGAAGGCGAGCACGGATTTCGGCGTCTGACCCGCGACGTAGAGCCGCAGCACATACGCCTTGACGTCCCGCGACGGCGTGGCGGTGCGGTCGTCAGACAACTGCATGGTGGGCACCGTTTCCGTCGAAGATGTCGAGTCCCTGATCGGTCAGCACGAATTCGCGCAGCTCGTTGGAATGCCGCATGCCGCGGGATTTCAGCACGTACAGGCCGCGACGGTGGAGGCCGCCGACGTCGTCGTTCGCGAGCACGATCCAGGTGTCCATCAGCGACGAGATGCTGTTCTCGGTGCGCTCGACGTTGGTCAGCCCGGGGGTGAGGCTGGTCAACACCGCGGTGATGTTCTCGGTCTTCAGATGATCGATCAGGCGCGTGAGCATCGCCTGCACATCGGAGAAGGTGCCGACCGTCATGAGATTCGTGACCGGGTCGAGCACGACCGCGGTCGGGTGGAAGTCGGCCACCACCTGATGCATCGTGGCCAGGTGGGTCTCGAGCCCGTAGCGTGACGGCCGGTCGGCGTGAAACTGCAGCAGCCCGGCGGTGACCCACGGCTCGAGATCGATGCCGATGGAACGCATGTTCCGAAGCAGCTGCTGCGGCGACTCCTCGAAGAGAAAGCAGAGGCACCGTTCACCGCGACGGCACGCGGCGTCGAGGAAGTGCGCCGCCAGGCTCGTCTTGCCGGTGCCGGCGCCGCCGGAGACGAGCACGGTGCTGCCGCGGTAGTACCCCTTGTCGCCGAGCATCGTGTCGAGACGCGGGATGCCGGCGGAAATCCGATCGAGCGGGGCATCGTGCGCCAGCGCCATCGAGGAGACCGGCAGCACGCTGAGGCCGGAGGCGTCGATGAGGAACGGATACTCATTCGTCCCGTGGTGAGAGCCGCGGTACTTGACGACGCGGAGGCGGCGTGTCGAGACCTGATCGTGGACCCGGTGGTCGAGCAGGATCACGGCATCCGAGACGTACTCTTCAAGCCCCTGCTTGGTCAGCAGGCCGTCGCCACGCTCGCCGGTGATCACGGCGGTGACGCCCTTGTCTTTCAGCCACCGGAACAGGCGCCGCAATTCCGACCGCAGGATGGCGTCGTCCTTGAGGCCCGCAAAGAGCGACTCGATGGTATCGAGGACGACCCGTCTGGCTCCAACGCTCTGAATCGCGTAGTCGAGCCGGACGAACAGCCCTTCGAGGTCGTACTCGCCCGTTTCCTCGATCTCGCTGCGCTCGACGCGCACGTAGTCGACGGCCAGCTTGTTCGCCTTGATCAGTTCGGGAAGGTCAAACCCGAGCGACGCGACGTCGCTGGCAATCTCCTCGGCGTTCTCCTCGAAGGTCATGAGCACGCCGGGCTCGTCGAACTGGGTAGCGCCGTTCACCAGGAACGTGAGGGCCAGCAGCGTCTTGCCGGATCCCGGCCCGCCGCAGACGAGCGTCGGCCGCCCTTTCGGCAGCCCGCCGCGCGTAATCTCGTCGAGGCCCTGGATTCCGGTGAGCGTCTTCGCGAGCTGGCCCACGCGCACCAGATCCGGCGGCACGCCGACGCCATCGCTCGTTGATGTGTCGATCTGACGGATCTGCGAGTCGGACATCTGCCGGCACTGTGACATCGGGTCGATTTCCCGTATGTCGCATATCGAACACCTCTGCATAACGCCCTGATCGCCCGGAATCGACCCTGCCGTGGTACGGCACGGAGCCTGGGCCAATGCGATAATCGCAGCCCATGGCAGCAAGGACACGATCCGTCACGCCGAAGAAACGGCCCGGGTTCGATGCCGAGGCCTATCTCGAGTCGACAGGTCCGGCGCGGCGGGTTGTGAAGTATCGAAAGGGCGGGATCGTCTTCTCGCAAGGCGACGCGGCCAATGACGTCCGCTACCTCCAGAAGGGTGCGGTCAAAGTCTCGGTGGTCTCTCGTCTCGGCAAGGAAGCCGTCGTCGCCATGCTGTCGCCCGGCGACTTTTTTGGTGAAGGCGCTCTGGCTGGTCAATCGGTGCGCATTGAGACCGCGCGGGCGCTGGCGGCGAGCAGCGTGCTGGTCATCGACACGGGCGCCATGTCCCGGCTGCTTCACGAGGAACCCGGGTTCGCGGATCGTTTTATCTCACACATGCTGACCCGGAACATCCGCATCGAGGCCGACCTCGTCGATCAACTCTTCAACTCGAGCGAAAAGCGCCTCGCGCGCACGCTGCTCCTGCTGGCGCGCTACGGCCATGCCAATCCGCAGCGCACGCTGCCCAAGATCTCACAGGAGACGCTCGCGGAAATGATCGGCGCGACGCGGTCGCGTGTGAATTTCTTCATGAACAAATTCAGGAAGCTCGGACTCATCGAGTACAACGGCGGCCTGAAGATCAATAGCTCCCTCCTCACTGTCGTCCTGCACGACTGAGCAGCTCGGCGGGATGTCGCGTTGAGAACAGCGGCGCGGCGGCGCTGCCTGGTACGCTTTGAATGGTTGCAGCGCCGATTCGCCGAGGCGTTCGCGATCGAGGAGGAGGCCACGTGTCACACGATCACATTCCGCCTGAGCAGCACGCTCAGCAGCCAGAGGGGGTGCCAGAGCAGGCTGCGGTCAGCCGTCAGGACGCCGGACAGGCCGACGGCGTGTCGGAGGAATACCGCAGGTCAGCCGAGTCCGCCAGGAACGAGGCGGAACGATTCAGGCGATTGGCAGAAGAGGCCCGGGAGGTCCGCGATCAGCATCGTGAGGCGCTCGAGGTCGTTCGCGGGGAGCGGGAGCGCCTGCGGGAAGCGGGGGAGACAGCGCGCGTCGCCGGTGAAGCGGCACGAGGCGCCGCCGAGGCTGCGCGCCATGCGGCGATGGACGCTGTGAGCGCGACCGCCGACACGCTGCGCGCGACGCTCGACAACATGCAGCTCGTCGAGGACATGCGGCGGACCCTTCGTGACATACGGGATGTGAACAAGCTCGACTCCAACTAGCGGCGATGCAATGCCGGAGAACGGGGATATGACGGACATCTTGTTGACGCAACTCTCGCAAACCGTGTCTGACGAGCGGGGCACGTTTCACGCGCGCGCGATGGCTCGTGAACGACCCGACGGCACCTGGGAAGGGTGGCTCGACTTCGTTCCGGCGGGTACCGACGGCTCCCGCCGTTACGCCACGCCGATCGAAACGCGTCAGCACGATCGCGTGACGATGGAGCGGTGGGCGTCCGGGCTGACCGCCGTCTATGCGGACGGGGCGCTCGCGCGCGCGCGAACGCAGCATCCGGTGACCGCCGAGTCCGAGCTGCTGGAGGCGCTGCAGGAGCTCGTGCAGGCGTTGGACCGTCGGATTCCACACGTCGAGCGGGCCGGGGAAGCGAAGATTGCCGCCGACGCCCGGCGACTTCGAGCCGAGGCGAGCGCCCGCATTGCCCTCCTTCAGGATCGAGGCGCTGACGGGGCGTCGTAGCGGAGGGCTGTCTACAGGGCCTGCGAGATCAGCCGCGCAGCGGCAACGAGCGCACCCAGCAAGAGTGGGAAGGCCCAGATGATCGCTGTCGCAATCAGAAAATCAGACGTGATTTCCCACGCTCGTCCAAGCCTGGACCGCGTGACGACAGGGGACTCTACAGCTGCACGCATTCAGGAAGCCGTGCGCGGCGACGGCCGGGGCCTGTTCACAACTGAACATCGCGTTGTGCGCACGAGACGTACAGTAGCAGTAGAAGACGTCGCGTTCTACCTGAGTTCTGACCTTTCTGTGGAGGCGCTCTTGTCGAGCGCGGCACGTCTCGCTCTACAGGAGTCCGTTATGGTCACAACTATTGCGTCTCGCCCGCCGATGCACTCGGCCGCGGCCGCACTCGAACTCGCCGGCCCTGCGACATGCCCGTCGTGTCACGCCGCGGACCTGACCATGACTGACAACGCCGTGGCGACTGGCGCCAACTGGCGCTGCCGGCGATGCGGTCAGCTGTGGGATGCCGGCCGTCTGGCCGCCGTCGCCGCGTATGCCGTGTGGCTCTCCGAGCGATAGTCGCCCTTTTTGGAGTACCCGTTCATGCACCTCAGACCGCTACACGACCGAATTATCGTTCGACGCCTCGACGAAGACTCGACGCAGCGCATCGGCGCGATCATCATCCCTGACTCCGCGAAGGAAAAGCCCCTTCGAGGCATGGTCCTGGCCGCGGGCCTCGGCAAGTCCAACGACGAGGGCGAACGGCTGCCGATGGATGTCAAGACTGGCGACACCATCCTGTTCGGGAAGTACTCGGGGCAGGAGGTCAGTGTGGATGGCATCGACTATCTCATCATGAAAGAGGACGACATCCTCGCAATCCAGGAAGGGAGCCTCTGATGGCCAACCAGATCACGTACGGGGATGCGTCGCGCCAGGCGATTCTGCGCGGCGTCGACAGCCTGGCGAACGCCGTGAAAGTGACGCTGGGACCGCGGGGACGCAACGTCATCCTCGGCAAGACCTTCGGATCGCCCACGATCACCAAGGACGGGGTCACGGTGGCGAAGGAAATCGACCTGAAGGATGCGCTCGAGAACATGGGCGCCCAGATGGTGAAGGAAGTGGCGAGCAAGACGTCGGACATCGCTGGCGACGGCACGACCACCGCCACAGTGCTGGCGCAGGCGATCTACCGCGAAGGCGCGAAGAACGTCACCGCGGGTGCCAACCCGATGGCGATCAAGCGCGGGATCGATCAGTCCGTCGAGGCGATCACCAAAGAGCTGGAGCGGATGTCCAAGCCGGTGACCGGGCCGATGATTGCCCAGGTTGGCACCATCTCGGCCAACCACGACGAGACCATCGGGCGGATCATCGCCGACGCGATGGAGAAGGTGGGCAAGGACGGCGTCATCACGGTGGAAGAAGCCCGGAGCATGGACACGTCCCTGGACCTGGTCGAGGGGATGCAGTTCGACCGCGGGTATCTGTCGGCGTACTTCGTCACCGATCCGGAACGCATGGAAGTCGTCCTCGAGAATCCGGTTGTGCTGATCCATGAAAAGAGAATCAGCTCGATGAAGGACCTCCTGCCGGTGCTGGAACTGGTGGCCCGCGCCGGCCGTCCGTTGCTGATCATCGCCGAGGACATCGACGGCGAAGCGCTGGCCACGCTGGTGGTCAACAAGCTGCGCGGAACCATTCACGTCGCCGCCGTCAAGGCGCCCGGCTATGGCGATCGCCGCAAAGAGATGCTCGAAGACATCGCGGTGCTGACCAATGGGAAGGCCCTCACCGAGGACCTCGGCCTGAAGCTCGAGAACATGAAGCTCGAGGACCTTGGCCAGGCCAAGAAGATCACGATCGACAAGGACCACACGACGATCGTGGAAGGCGCCGGCACGCCCGCGTCGATTGCTGGCCGGGTCAAGCAGCTCCGCGCGCAGATCGAGGACACGACGTCCGACTACGACCGGGAGAAGCTGCAGGAACGCCTGGCCAAACTGGTCGGCGGCGTGGCCATCATCAAAGTCGGGGCGGCGACGGAGACCGAGATGAAGGAAAAGAAGGCGCGCGTCGAGGACGCGATGCACGCGACCAAAGCCGCAGTCGAAGAGGGTATCGTCGCCGGTGGCGGTGTCGCGTTGCTGCGGGCGTCAGCGGTGCTCGATCAACTCCGGGTGACGGGCGAAGAGCAGGTCGGCGTCAACATTATCCGCCGCGCCATTGAAGAACCGATGCGATGGATTGCGGTCAATGCCGGTCACGAAGGATCGATTGTCGTGCAGCGCGTGAAAGAGATGAAGGACAACGAGGGCTTCAACGCGCAGACTGAGAAGTATGAAGACCTCGTCGCCGCGGGTGTGATCGATCCGGCCAAGGTGGTCCGCTCGGCGCTTCAGCACGCCGCGTCGATCGCCTCGCTCCTGCTGACAACCGAAGCGGTGATCAGCCAGATTCCCGAGGCCGGTCAGGAGCCCGCGATGTCAGCCGGCGGCATGGGCATGTGACGCGACCCAGGCCGCGGGTCGGCGGGGGAGCCCAGGGGGGGATTCACGATGGTTGTCTCGATCGTCTCCTGGGGCCACGGTCTCTCCACCGGTGGCGTTCGGCGCCGCCACGACGCCGGGAGTAGCGCGCGCCCGACGAGTACGACCGCCCCGATCGCCACGGCGACGATCAGCAGGGTCGCCCCCACGACAATGGTGAGCGTCGTCGCGACCAGGGCTGCTGCCAGCATGATCAGCGACACCCCGCCTGTTCTTCGGTAGGTGATCAACATACGCCGCCGGCCCTCCTATGACTGCGAAGTGATGGGCTTTGCGGGCGGGTGTTTCGTGCCCGATGTGGTGCTCGATTTCACTGCCTTGTCACCGGTTTTCAGGAGCCGTCGCCGCCGCGCTTCCTGAAATTCGTTGATCATCCACTCGAGGCGCGCTCGCCGCTCGCGGTCGTGGTGATCGATGTCCATGTCTTACCCTACCACCAGCGGCCGGCGCCGACTGTGTCCAACTGCACACCGCACTGGCGTCGGCCCGTATCGTCGAGTCGGCCTCGTTGACCGGCGCGTATCATCGATCATGGACCATTCATCACCCGAGCAACAGCTGCGCGAGGAAGGCTTCCGCCATGTCTATATCTGGCAGGATGGTCCGAATGCCTTCTATGCCGACCACACACATGCCGTCGACACAGCGCACATCATTCTCGAGGGCGAGATGACGCTGACGTGTGGCGGTTCGACGACGACGTATGCGGCTGGAGAGCGACCGCCAGACGTCCCGGCTGGAGCGGTTCACTCGGCCCGCATGGGACCTCACGGCTGTCGGTACCTCATAGGCGAGAAGTAGGCAGGGCGCGTATCGGATGGCCGGATTCCTCATTCGCCCAGCGACGCTCGCTGATGCTGCGGCTCTGGGCGAGCTCGGTGCGCTTCTGGTCCGCGCGCATCACGACTTCGACCCGCAGCGTTTCATGCGCCCGCTACCCGGAATCGAGAAGGGCTACGGGCGATTCCTCACGTCGCAGATCGGTCAGGAGGACGCGGTCGTGATGGTCGCGGAGGCGGACGGCGAGGTTGGCGGCTACGTCTACGCGACGCTCGAGGATCGGTCGTGGCGGGAGTTGCGCGATGCCTGCGGATACATCGAAGACATCGTGGTTCGCGAGAGCGCGCGCCGCTCCGGCGTCGCGACGATGCTGATGAACGCGGCGATCGAGTGGCTGCGACACCGGGGCGCGCCGCGTGTGCTGTTGCTGACGGCAACACCAAACGCGGGCGCCCAGGAGCTCTTCACGCGGCTCGGCTTCCGCCGGACGATGATCGAGATGACGAAAGAACTCTAGTTCTTCGCGTGCAGGCCGAACGCGGCGCCTTGCGGATCCATCGCGTTCACGATCCAGTCACCGCCGGGCACTTCCATCGGGCCGTTGAGGATCTTGCCGCCGTTGGCCGTGATCCGCTCCGCCGCAGCGTGCACGTCAGGAACGCGGAAATAGATCTGCCAGTTCGGCGGTACGTTCGCCATCTGCGGCGGCTTGTTCATCATCCCGCCGATCATGCCGTGCGGGCGATTGAACATCTGGTAGGTCCCCATGTCGCCCATGTCCATCGAGTCGCCAGGCTGCCAGCCAAAGATCTGCTGATAGAACTTCATCGCCGCCGGCATGTCGGTCGTCATCAACTCGTACCACGACGCGTCGCCGATTTGCGCCGGGCCCTCCGGCCGTTCTTCCTGGCTGGCCGGTTCGATGATGTAGAACGCGGCGCCTTGCGGGTCCATCATCATCTGCATGCGTCCCACGTTGGGAATCTCGATGACTTCGGTGTGCGTCTTGCCGCCCAGACGCGTGATCTTCGACGCGGATTCTTCGAGGTTCGGCACCGCGACATACATCGCCCAGAAGGGAGGTGCCTTCACCTCCGGCGGCTTCGTCATCACACCGCCGACGCCGGTGCCGCCGCTTCGATTGAATGTCGTATAGGGGTGGCGGGCATCGTCGAACGGCTTCGTCTGCCAGCCAACCACCGCGCTGTAGAACGCCTCGGCCGCCTTCATGTCGGTCGTCATCAATTCGGACCAGACCGGCCGTCCGAGCAAGGTCGATGTCGCAACTGCCATCAAGCACCTCCCGGGTGATCGCCACACGCTCGTACCCCATCCATATGGACGCGTGTGGAAACCGCTAGTCTCGCACGCGCACATGACGAGCGCGTTACATATGTGAGGAAGAGCTGGCGGGTCCTATAATCGGCGTCGAGAAGAGTCACGACATTCATGAGCCTGCGTCTCCGCCAGGTTGTCGGCGTCGTGTTGTTGCTGGCTATGGCGTTGCCAGTGATCGCCGGCCAGGGTTTTCGTGGCCGGTTTTTTCTACCGCCGCCGACCGCCGTCGAGCCCGACAGCACGTTCGCCTTCACGCGTGTCCGCTACGGAACCCGCGTCGGAAGCAATTGCGGGTGGGAGCACGACTACCCAACGGCTGATCGGAACTTTTCGGCCATCCTCGACTACATCACCAACATGCGCGTGCATCTGAAGGACTCGAACGTCCTGGATCTGGATGACAAACGCATCTTCCAGAACCCGGTCATTTACATGTCCGAGCCCGGCTGCTGGACAACCGACGAGACGGAGGCGGCGAGTCTACGCAAATATCTCCTGAAGGGTGGGCTCATCATCTTCGACGATTTCGATGGGGAGCCGGAGTGGCGCAACCTCGTCACGCAGATGAAGGTCGTGCTGCCGGACCACGATTTCATCCGGCTCGATGTGAGCCATCCGCTCTTTCAATCCTTTTACAGCCTCCGGTCGCTCAACATTCCGCATCCGATGTTGCCGACGATCGAGCCGATCTTCTACGGACTGTTCGACGACAACGGGACGGGCGGTCGCCTGCTGGCCATTGCCAACTACAACAACGACATTGGCGATTACTGGGAGTGGTCGGCTGAAGGACTGTACGGCGACGCCGGCACGACCGACGCCTACCGGCTCGGCGTCGATTATCTCGTCTACGCGATGACGCACTGAGGGGTTGATCGCAGCGCGGAACCGTATGTTGCTCCGCAAAACCGATCT
>DASROF010000152.1:0-3042 GCA_035647075.1 Vicinamibacterales bacterium
GTACAACGCGTTGACGATGGTTCAGCGGAAGGACATCGAGGCAAAGACCATGACCGGGTCGTGGGCGGGCGCGATGGGACAAACGCAGTTCATGCCGTCGAGCTACCTGAAATACGCCGTGGACTTCGACAAGGACGGCCGCCGCGACATCTGGACGTCCGTGCCCGACGCGCTCGCGTCGATTGCGAACTACCTCAAAGGCTACGGTTGGAAGGAAGGCGAGACCTGGGGCCGCGAAGTGAAGGTCTCAGCCGCGGCGCGCGAGAAAGTCACTGATGACGTGAAGATGCGGACCGAAGGCTGCTTTGCAATCCGCAATATGTCGGAGCCGCGGAAGCTGTCCGACTGGTCGAAGTTCGGCGTGCGCCGCGTCAACGGCAGCGCACTGCCGAAGTCCAGCATGACTGCCAGCCTCGTGACGACCGGCGACAAGCGGACGTTCCTCGTGTACCGGAACTACGAAGCAATCCTCGGCTACAACTGTGCGCACTACTACGCGCTCTCCGTCGCGTTGCTCGCTGACAGAATCCAGTAGCGAACTGAGAACCGAACCTGAACACGAACCGGGAAGTGAGAACGTGGAAGGGTGAACTGCGGGTCTTACTTCGTCGGGACTTTCTTCTTCAACTCCTCGAACCAGTTCTGCACGACGTTGACCTCCGCCCGCTCGTTGCTGGTTTCCCCTCTGATGGTGAGAAATCGCTGATCGTCGCCGGCGACGTCGAAGGCGCGGTGGGCGCCGGGAGTCGTCGGCATTGTCCCAAGACGTTTCGGCGTGGAGGGCACGAACGTGCCGCCCGACACCTCAAAGGTGACGCTCATCAGCACCGAATCCGGGCCGAGATAGAACAGTTCCCTGCGATTGTGCGCCCACACGGGCCGCGAGCCGCCCTGCTCCGACACCTTCCATCTGCCCTTCCCGACATCAGGAAACGGCCGCACGTACACTTCGGCCGGGCCAGACTCGTCCGACTGATAGGCGACCCAGCGCCCGTCGCGCGACACGTCGGGATTCCGCTCCCTGAAGGGACTCTCGATCAGGGAAGTCACCGTCTTGTCCTCGACGGACAGCATCGCAATGTCCTCACCGTTTCTAGCCAGGACGAACTTGCCGTCCGGCGTGACCGTCGCCTGGTCCAGCGAAAGGAGCTGTGACTTCGCGTCGCCAGGACCTGCCCCAATCCTCACGGCCTTGCCGGTGCCATCGGACGCCTGGACGAACAGCGCGTTGCCACCGTCGCGCGCCGAGGTGAAAACGAGCCGGCCATCCGGCATCCACGCGGGCAGGATGTCATCAGCTGACTCGAACGTCACACGGGTCGGTGTCTGACGCCCGAGCGGCAGCACCCAGATGTCCGCGCCATCGCCCGAATCGCGTAGATCGAGCGCCGCTGCCCGCGACGCAGGATCCAGGCGAACCGAGTAGAACGTGCGCGCCGCAGCATCAAGCGGGACCTGCGCGCCGGCACGATCGACCCACACGAGGTGTGACGCGGTACTGTTGGCGCCCGCGATGTACATCAACGTCCCGTCGCGGCCGACGCTGTACTGGACCGCGCCGCCGCCTTCGACGCGAATCCCCTCGACGATCGGCACGGGCGTCCCCTGCACCTGCAGGCTCGACTCGTCGAATTTCACCGCCCACAATGTGCCACTGCGGATGAACACCAGATGTCCGGTGGGCAGCAGGCGGCTGTCCGAACCTGGGACCAGCTTGCGCGACGTCTTGTTCGCGACGTCGAACACCTCGATATCACCGGCATCTGGTCTCGGGCCCGAGGACGTGTAGAGGATGGCGCGGCCGCCGGCGATGATCTGCGGATACCAGAAGCGCTTCCCGGCCGGAGCGGTGGCCAGCCGGTTTGGCGTTCCGCCCGTGGCCGGCACCAGGTCGAGCCCAGCCCCGGCCAGCGCGATGGTTCCATCCGCACTCCAGTCGCCCCCGCGGGGCACGTCCTTGAGCGGCGCAATGGTCTCCGCCGGACCGCCGCGCACCGAGACCTTCCTCAAGGCATTGGAGAAGAAGTAGGCGATCCATTCGCCATCAGCCGAGAAGAACGGCGCCTCACCGGGCGCCGAATCGCCAATCACCTGCGCCTCGAACTGGTCGATCCGCCTCACGAACAGCCGGGTGTTGCCGCTACGCGTCGCGCGATAGGCGAGCGTCTGACCATCGGGCGACACCGCGACCATCGTGCCCGTGGCAAACGTCAGTTGGTCGCCGGTCGGCAACACCAGGGAAAACCGCGTTGGCACGACAGGCTCGACTGACGGGCGGGCGATCACCCACGTCACCGCCCCGGCGAGCAGCGCGGCGACGACCACTCCGGCAGGCCAGAGCCCACTGCGTCGAGGCTGCGGAACGAACGCAGGAAGTGGAGCCGCGGCCGGCGTCTCGAAGGCGCCGTCGAGAGCGAGCCGCACGTCGCCGATGTCGCGCATCCGCAGCTTCGGATCTTTCTGGAGGCAACGTTCGAGCACGGCGCGAATCCGCGGCGGCGTCGATAAGGGCAGCGCCTTCCAATCGGGCTCGGATTTGAGCACCGTGGCCAGCACCTCGGTGACGTCGCTGCCTGGAAACGCGTGCGTGCCGCTGAGCATCTCGAACAGCACGCAGCCGAATGCCCACACGTCCGCGCGTCGATCGGTGGCGCGCCCGCGTGCCTGCTCTGGCGCCATGTACGCTGCCGTCCCCAGCAGTACGCCGACGGTCGTCATTGCCGGGCTGATCAGCGTCGGCGACATCGACGCATTTGTGCCGCCGGCGTTCGAGGCGTTCGGATCGTTCAGCTTGGCGAGCCCGAAGTCGAGCACCTTCACCGAACCGGCGGATGTGATCTTGATGTTGGCCGGCTTCAGATCGCGATGGATGATGCCCTGTTCGTGCGCGGCTTCGAGCGCATCGGCAATCTGACGCGCGACAGCCAACGCCTCGTCGACTGGCATCGGCTGGCCGGCAATGCGTTCGGCGAGCGTATCGCCATCCACCAGCTCCATGACCAGCGCACGCTCGTGGTGTCCGGCTGTCGCCGGACCTTCCTC
>DASROF010000153.1:0-13884 GCA_035647075.1 Vicinamibacterales bacterium
GTGGCATATAGTGCGCACCAGCCAGGCAAGCTGCGGGAGATCGCTCGTGACCAAGCTCAACGTGAATGGCAAGTCCGTGGAAGTCGACGTCGACCCCGAGACTCCCCTGCTTTGGGTCCTGCGCGACACACTGGGTCTCACGGGCACCAAGTTCGGGTGCGGCATGGCGCTATGCGGCGCCTGCACTGTGCATCTCGACGGTGAACCGATCCGCTCCTGCCAGACGCCCATCAGCGCCGTCGGCGACAAGGCGGTGACCACCATCGAAGGACTTTCCACCGATCGCAGCCACCCGGTGCAGAAGGCGTGGATCGAACTCGACGTGCCGCAATGCGGCTACTGCCAGTCCGGCCAGATCATGTCCGCCGCGGCGCTCCTGACGAAGACGCCGAACCCGACCGACGCGCAAATCGATTCTGCAATGACGGGCAACATCTGCCGCTGCGGAACCTATCAGCGGATCCGGCGCGCGATTCAACGCGCGGCACGCGCGTAACACATGTAGTGTCCGCTTCAGCCGGACCGGAGTTTGACATGACGACAACTACTCTGACGCGCCGCGTGTTCCTGAAAAGCGCCACTGCTGTTGGCGGCGGCCTCGTGTTGGGCGCTTATCTGCCGCTCGGCTCCGATCCCGTGCTCGAAGCGGCCGGGACGTTCGAGCCCAACGTCTGGATCCGGATCAATGCCGATGACACCGTGCGCATCATGCTCACGATGCTCGAGATGGGGCAGGGCGTGATGACCTCGATGCCGATGCTCGTGGCCGAGGAACTCGACTTCGACTGGACGAAGATCAAGACCGAATGGGCGCCGGCCGATGCGAAGTACGGCAACCCGAACTTCGGCGGGCAGCAGCTCACGGCCGGCAGCAACAGCGTGCGCGGGATGTGGAAGCTGCTCCGGGAAGCCGGCGCGACCGCGCGCACGATGCTCGTCACGGCCGCCGCGCAGACCTGGAGCGTGCCGGAAGACACCATCACGACCGACAAAGGCGAGGTCATTCACCAGGCCACACGACGCCGGCTGAAGTACGGCGCTCTCGTGGACAAGGCGGCCACGCTGCCGGTCCCGAAGTCGGTGTCGCTCAAGGATCCGAAACAGTTCAAGCTGCTCGGTCAATCGTTGCCACGGCTCGACATCCCCGAGAAGGTGAACGGCACCGCGGTGTTCGGGATGGACGTGAAGCTGCCGGGCCTGCTGACGGCGCGCGTCGTTCGGTGTCCCGTCTTCGGCGGCAAGGTCGCGTCGTTCAACGCCGACAAGGCGAAGGCAGTTCCCGGCGTACGGTTCGTCACGCCGATCAGCAGCGGCATTGCCGTCGTCGCGGACAACTATTGGGCGGCGTCGAAGGGTGCCGAAGCGCTGCAGGTCACGTGGAATGAGGGTGCGCTCGCGACGCTGAACAGCGCAGACATCATGAAGAAGTACGTCGCACTCGCTGAGCAGCCTGGCAAGGTGGCGCGCAGCGACGGCAACGCCAGCGCGACGTTGAACAGCGCAACTCGCAAGGTGGACCGCGTCTACGACGCGCCGTTCCTCGCGCACGCCACGATGGAGCCGATGAACTGCACGGCGGATGTGAAGGCCGGCAGCTGCGATGTGTTTGTGCCGACGCAGGGTCAGACGGCCTCACACGCGGCGGCGGTTGCCGCATCAGGACTGAGCGCGGACAAGGTCAAGATCCACACGACTTATATGGGCGGCGGCTTCGGGCGACGGGGCGAGGGGGACTTCGTCACCGAGGCGGTTGAAACCTCCAAGGCCGTGGGCCGACCGGTGAAAGTCGTCTGGACGCGCGAAGACGACATGCAGCACGACTATTACCGTCCGGTCAGCTATGCGCGCATGTGGGGCGCCCTCGATCAGTCAGGCAAACCGACGGTCTTCATGCAGCGGCTCGTGCAGCAATCGCTGATGAAGCGCATCGGCGGCCTCGGGCCGGACGGCGTGGACCGGATCTCTGTAGACGGTTCGGCGACGTTGCCGTACGACATCCCGAACATTCGAGTTGAGTACACGGAGACCGATCCCGGCATCCCCTATGGGTTCTGGCGATCTGTTGGCGCGTCGTTCCAGGGGTTCGCGGTCGAGGCGTTCATCGACGAGTTGGCGACCGCGGCAGGGAAGGATCCGTATCAGTTCCGTCGCGATCTGCTTGGCAAGGCGCCGCGGCATCGTGCGGCGCTCGAGCTCGCAGCGGAGAAGTCAGGCTGGGGCGCGAAGCTCCCAGCCGGTCGTGGGCGCGGCATCGCGGTGATGGAAGCCTTCGGCAGCATCCTCGCGCAGGTCACCGAGGTCTCGGTCGATCAGCAGGGCGCCGTGAAGGTGCACAAGGTCGTGTGCACGGTCGACACCGGCTGGGTCATCAATCCGGACACGATCAAAGCGCAGATGGAAGGCGGCATCGTCTACGGTCTGACGGCTGCGTTGAAGGGTGAGATCACGATCAAGAACGGGCGCGTCGAGCAGCGCCACTTCAACGACTATCAGGTGATGCGGCACAACGAGATGCCGCAGATCGAGGTCTACATCGTGCCGAGCACGGAGGCACCGGGTGGGATCGGAGAGCCGAGCACGGCACTCGCCGCCGGCTCGCTCGTCAACGCGATTTACGCGGCGACCGGCAAGCGGATCTACAGCCTGCCGATCAGGCCGCAGCAGCTGCGCAACGCGACAGCCTGATCGATTACGACTTCGGCTTTGGCTTCTTGTTGGGGCTCTGAGAGCTGTCGGCGGCAAGCGCGCGCTGCGGAAGCGTCCGTCCTCTGCGTTCGTGCTCCGCGTGCACGGCCCATCCTTCCGCGATGAGAATGTCGGCGTCGCGTCGCGGCAACTCGAGCTGATCGCCAACGCTGGAGTGTGCGAGGTTCACCCCGTCGATCATCTCTGCGTACTTGTGAATGAGTCGGACAGACACCGTCCCCCCAGGCGGCTGACCGACATTACTGCGGCGTTCCGGCTGCGATCGCTGATCAGGCGTCTGCTTTCGTGCGTTGCTGTCGTCCCAGTTCATTTAGGGGCTAACACGTTGATAGCAAACCACATGCCTTTTCGGGATGGAACGAAATTGATAAGGGATCGGTGCTGATCACCTGTATTTTTGAGAAGTGGGCAACGGCCTACTCACGCGACACCTTCTCCTTTCTTACCCAACGTGTCCGGAAAGACGCCTGAAGCGTGTCCACTAACATAGCGATGTGCTGGTGACTGCCGAACTGAATCAATTGCTCCATGACGTGCTGACGAGCCGTGTGTACGACGTGGCGCGCGAGACTCCGCTGGACGCCGCGCCGCGGTTGTCCAACCGCCTGGGCAATGAGGTACTGCTCAAGCGCGAGGACCTGCAGCCGATTTTCAGCTTCAAGCTCCGCGGTGCGTACAACAAGATCGCGCACCTCACCGAGCGCGAGCGTTCGCGCGGCATCATCGCGGCGAGCGCCGGCAATCACGCGCAGGGCGTCGCCTACGCAGCCAAGGTCCTCAACCTGCGTGCGGTGATCGTCATGCCCGAGACGACGCCGCAGATCAAAGTGGATGCGGTGAAGGCGATGGGCGCAGAGGTTGTGCTGTCGGGCGACAGCTATGCCGATGCGAAGACGCATTGCGACGCCCTCGCTGAACAGACGGGTATGACCTTCATTCACCCGTTCGACGATCCGCTCGTGATTGCCGGACAGGGGACAGTGGGCGCGGAGATTCTGCGGCACAGTCAGGATCGGCTGTCGGCCGTCTTCGTGCCGGTGGGCGGCGGCGGGCTCATTTCCGGCATCGCCGGCTACATCAAGGCGCTGCATCCCGACGTGAAGATCATCGGTGTCGAGCCGTTCGAGGCCGACGCGATGTATCGCTCACTCGCTGTCGGGCGGCGTGTGCAGCTCGATCACGTCGGCATCTTCGCCGACGGCGTCGCCGTGCGTGAGGTTGGCGAGCTGACGTTCGCCATCGCGCAACAGACCGTGGACGAGGTTGTCCGCGTCACGAACGACGAGATCTGCGGCGCCATCAAGGATGTCTTTGATGACACGCGCTCGGTGATGGAACCAGCCGGGGCGCTGGCGGTTGCGGGTCTGAAGTCGTGGATCGAGCGGACGGGCGCGCGCAATCAGTCGCTCGTCGCGGTGCTCAGTGGGGCGAACATCAACTTCGATCGACTGCGGTTCGTGGCCGAGCGGGCCGAGGTCGGCGAAGCGCGCGAGGCGCTGCTGGCGGTGACGATTCCCGAGCGCGCCGGCGCCTTCCGCGAGTTCTGCTCGGTGATCGGGCGCCGGACGGTGACGGAATTCAACTACCGGCTCGCCAGCCGCGATCAGGCGCATATCTTCGTCGGGTTCGCCACCGAGTCGCGACACGACGGCGCCCAGCTCGCGGCTCAGCTGAAGTCGGCCGGCTATGAGACGGTTGATCTCACCGGCAACGAGATGGCCAAGCTGCACGTGCGCCATATGGTTGGTGGCCACGCCCCGGGCGTGCGCAGCGAGCGGCTCTGCCGGTTCGAGTTTCCCGAGCGTCCTGGCGCACTGACGCAGTTTCTCGAGAAGCTCGGCGGACGCTGGAACATCAGCCTGTTCCACTACCGCAACCACGGCGCCGATTTCGGCCGCGTGCTCGCCGGCTTCGAGGTGGTCGACAGCGATCTCGTCGAGTTCCGTCGGTTCCTGGAAGAGCTCGGGTATCCCTACACGCTGGAACACGAGAATCCGGCCTACAAGTTCTTCCTCGGGCAGTAGCAGTCGCTTAATCCTGGTCGAGGATCGTCGCGAGCTCGCTCAGGCTCTTCAGGCGCTTCACGTCATACTCCGCATACAGATCGTGCGGATCGAGCAGCATCGACTGCAGCCCCGCGCTGCGTGCGCCCAGTACGTCCACGTGATACAGATCGCCCACGTGCAGCGTCGTCTCGGGACGTCCGCCTGCGCGCGCCACGAGGATCTCGAAGAAGCGCGGGTCGGGCTTTTCGACGCCCTCCACCTGCGAATCGCAAATCACGCTGAAGTAGCGGCGTAGGCCTGCGCGCTCGAAGACGCGATGGATGATGCCGTTGGCATTCGAGCCGATGGCGAGTGTCACGCCCCCGGCGGCGAGGCGCTCGAGCGCCGGCGCGACGTCGGGCGGCACGTATTCCCATAAGTTGTGCGCGGAGTGATAGGACCACAACTCGTCGAGCGCCTTCGCGACCGGCGCGTCCGCGGGAATGCCCGCGCGTTCGAACATCACGCGGAAGTGCATCGAGCCGCGATCGGCGTCGTTCATCACGGCGACATGGACCGCCGTGTCAACAGCGAATCGTCCGTGCGGATCGGCAGCACGGAGCGCGTCGGGCGACACGCGGATGCCATGTCGCGCGAACGTGTCGCTGATGCGCTCGAAGTTCGGAAAGACGAGGACGCCGCCCGCATCAAGAGAGAGAAGTTCGATCGGCACGTTCATCGATCGTATCAAGATGGCGATACGACACACCGAGGTGTGTCGTGATCACCAGCGACCAACTAGAATTCCACCGTGCACGAAGACTACATGCGCGCGGCGCTCGAGCAGGCGAGACTCGCCGTCGACGCCGGCGAGGTGCCGATCGGTGCGGTTGTCGTGCTGGACGATCAGATTGTGGCGCGGGCGTTCAATCAGCCGATCCGCTCGTCTGACCCGACGGCGCATGCCGAAGTGCTGGCGCTGCGCGCCGCTGCACAGCACGTGGGCAACTACCGTCTGACCGGCGCCATGGTGTATGTGACCGTTGAGCCATGCCTGATGTGTGTCGGCGCGTTGGTGCATGCACGGGTACGGGAGGTGATCTTTGGTGCCGTGGAACCCCGCTGGGGCGCCCTCGTATCAACAATGCGAGGCCACGAGATCGCTGGCCTGAACCATCGCTTCACGGTAACGGGCGGGGTTCTGGAGGCGGAGTGCCGAGACCTGATTCAGCAGTTTTTCCGCGACAAACGCCACGGGTAACTCCCAGCTCCCAACTCCCAATTTCCATGTCTCGCGCGCGGGGCACGTTTGGACGTTGGTAGTTGGCAGTTAACCGTGTCTAATATCCTCGGCTCTGAAATGATCTGGTGGTTCTGGATTCTGCTCGGCCTGCTCCTGGCCGCGATCGAGCTCTCCACGCCCGGTGGATTCTTCTTCATCTTCTTCGCCGTTGCCGCGCTGCTCGTCGGCACGCTTGAACTTCTGCACATCCTCGAGTCCGACGCGCTGCAGTGGGGCTTGTTCTCGGTGCTGTCGCTGGTCTGCCTGGCGTTCTTCCGCAAACCGCTGCTCGAGCGGATGAACCGGGAAACGCGCTCGGAGGCGGTGGATTCGCTGGTGGGCGAACTCGCTGTCGCGACGTCCACCATGGGTCCTGGCGATCACGGACGCGCCGAGGTGCGCGGCGCGGCGTGGACGGTGCGCAATGTCGATGCGGCGCCGGTTGCCGCAGGCGAGCGTTGCCGCGTCGTTGCGGTGAGCGGTGGGCTGGAACTGGATATCAGGTCCGAGAGGAGTCGCTGATTTAATGGATCCTTCGCTGATCGTACTGCTCGTCATCGCCGTGTTCGTGCTGTTGGTCGTCTACCGGACCGCGGTCGTCGTTCCGCAGCAGAGCGCGTACGTGGTCGAGCGGCTCGGCCGCTATCACGCGACGATGAACGCCGGTTTCCACCTGCTCATGCCGTTCGTCGACGTCATCCGCTACCGGCACAGCCTGAAGGAAACCGCCTGGGACATCGCCGCGCAGGTCTGCATCACGCGCGACAACGTGCAGGTGGGCGTCGACGGCATTCTCTATCTCAAGGTCCTGAATCCCGAGCGCGCGTCGTACGGCATCTCCGACTATCTCTTCGCCATCACCCAGCTCGCGCAGACGACGCTGAGAAGCGAAGTCGGCAAGATCGATCTCGATCGCACATTCGAGGAACGCGGCACGATCAACACGCAGGTCGTCAGCGAGCTGGACAAGGCATCCGAGGCGTGGGGCGTGAAGGTCCTGCGCTATGAGATCAAGAACATCACCCCGCCGCAGGACGTGCTGGCCGCGATGGAAAAACAGATGCGCGCCGAGCGGGAAAAGCGCGCGGTGATTCTGACGTCCGAAGGGCAGCGCGACGCGGCGATCAACAACGCGGAAGGCGCCAAGCAGCAGGTGATCAAGGCCTCTGAAGCGTCGCGGCAGCAGCAGATCAACGAGGCGGAAGGTCAGGCGCAGGCGATTCTCGCGGTGGCCACCGCGACCGCTGAAGGCATCCGCCGCGTGGCCGACGCGATTCGCACCGACGGCGGCATGGAAGCCGTTCAGCTGCGAGTCGCCGAACAGTACGTCGAGCAGTTCGGCAATCTGGCGAAGAACACGACGTCCGTCATCGTGCCCGCGTCGGTCTCCGATCTCGCAGGCATGATCGCCGCGGCGATGAAGGTGTTCGGCTCGACGACGGTACCGGCGCCGCCGCGGCACCAGGTTCCTCCCCCGACGCCGCCGCGTCCGCAGGTGCCGCCTCCGCCTCCACGTCCCTGACGGTCGTAGTGCAGCCCTTTAGTCGGAGGGCAGCCCTTCAGGGGTGCCTCCCGTTCACAATCTGCCTGATATAATTGCGTGTTCGCGCGCCCGCAAGGTCGTGCGCAGACTGCACATCGACGTAGTGTCCGGCTTTAGCCGGACCTGGAAGTAGCGTCTGGCTTTAGCCAGACCTGCCGCACACGACCGGAGAGGTACCGAAGTGGTCGTAACGGGGGCGCCTCGAAAGCGTCTTGTCCCGTAAGGGGCACGTGGGTTCGAATCCCACCCTCTCCGCCACAACACTGCAGATTTCCTAAACATTTCTCGCCGCGGCGCACTCTTCTACAGACGCCGGGTTCATGCCAGCGTCTTGGCGGTCCACCTCGTCGGTTCCATCATTGCGGTCGGACGTGTGCAAGACGCAACAGACGACTGTCGCCACCGACCCCACAATGGGTCATGGCCACCTTCGTCCGGTCTGCGGTCATCGCCATCGCCATAACGATGGCGCAGCCTGGAGCCGGGACCGCGCAGCCCTCTGCTGCGACGACCGACACCATCCCGAGTTTCCGGGTTGAGGTCCTGGTCGCCGCGACGACCGACTTTACGGTTCGCCTTGACGCGTATTCCGAACTGCGACGTCGACTCGAGAGCCAGTTGCCCGCTGTGACGGTGACGGAGGATGTGCGTCAGCTCAGACGCGCACGGCGTTCGCTGGCACAAGCGATCCGGAGCGCCCGTCCTGGAGCCGTCCAGGGAGAGTTCTTTACGCCCGCAATCAGCGCTCAGGTCCGGCTCGCACTGGCCCCTCTCATGGACGACGCGATGTGCGCGGTCATCATGGACGACAACCCGGGAGGGTTCACGCACGCGATCGATGGCGCGTATCCAGACGGAAAGGCCTTTTCCACCATGCCCGGGCTCCTCCTCGCGCGGTTGCCGGAGTTGCCCGCCGACATTCAGTTTCGTTTCATCGGACGACACTTGATTCTCTACGACGTAAGAGCGAACACGATCGTCGACCGGATGCCAGACGCGATCCGGTGCACACGGGACAACTGAATGGGGGTGGCCGAATGCGGCCGCCGGCGACGCGGGATCGCGCCTCGGTAATCGCGAAGTCAATTCTCCGTCGGCGTCCGTAACGCCGAGTCCACGACGACGACGTCGAGCGGCGCTCTCCGCTCTTCAAGCACCAGCCCGGTCCTGGCGATGTACTGGCCAAGCACGTTCGACGGCGCGCCATCGAGAGCGCGCAGGCCCTGCGGCGAGACGGGGTAACCGTTGTTGATGGCTGCGCGCATCATCGCAAAGCCGTAGTCCTCTTGCGACAACTCCAGCGTGAAGGTGAAGCGGTCGGTCAGCCCCGTCGCGTCAATCGTCTTCCGTTCCGAGAACCGCGTTAAAGAATTCGCCAGCTCCGGCATTGTCAGGTTCTTCACCTCGAGCCTGTTGTCGGCCAGGCCGAACGAACCTGCGCCCATGCTGATGACGACGCCGGCGGGTGACCCGCTGCCATTCACCTCTGTCGCGGGCGGTTGGGGAGCGGTCGGATCGACGGGCGTACCTGTGATCTTCAGTCCGCCCTTGTTCACCGTCAACGCGTACACCGGAAACTCCCGCGACTCCTTGTGCACCTTCAGCTGGAACCGGTCGATCAGGAGAGCCTGAATCATCTGTGGAAGCTGCTGGCGAGTCGAACCCACCGGCAGGTTGCCGGCGATCTCGAACCGCTGCGTTGTCATCCATTCAGGCGCGATCACCTGTGGCGGCTCCAGCGAGTAGGCCATGCCGATGTAGTCCTTCAATGAGTAACCGCTGATCTGGATGCGAGCGCCGGTAATACGCATACCGATTGGCGGGCCGGAGTTGTCCCCCGGAGTCGGTCGTACGGACGCGACCTCGAACTGGAGAGTCGTCTGGGCGATCGCACGCCCGACGATCAACAACACGCACGCGAGGACGAAGCGCAAGGATCTCATCGAAGGACGGCTGCTCGTTGTATGCCTTGGACGGATTGCGCTCGATAACGGTTGGCCGATCATCAAGTCGCGACCCGACCCGCCAACCGGCGCGAGGATCCACGCCGGATCGCCGGGAGAAGCTCGCTGATCACGGGAGGAGGTCGCCTGATCGCCGGGGGAAGTCCGATGATCGCTGGAGGAAGCGTCGATGCGTCGCCCGTTTGCACAAAGAATGGAGTCGTGTGCACGAAATCATCGTCGCGCATCCGCTGCAGTGCCTGGTTGGCATCGAAAACCACCGAGACGTGCGCTGATCGTCGGGAGAGGTGCGCTGATCGTCGGGGGAGATTATCTTTCGGGCGGATCTATAAGCTGACGACGCGGAGTAGGCTCCTCTAAGCCGAATCGCTACTCAAAACCGGGGGACGTCCTGGCTCTTCGAGAGACCTGCGACCAGGACGCGCGATCAGACGCTACTTTGACCCGCTCGTCGTTTCGCCGCATTGAATGCGCAGCGATGAAATGCGCCGGGCCATGATCTCCGGCAGGGTGCTGAACTGCGCACGTGCCGCAAGCTCAAAGGCGCCGCCCTGGAAGTTCTCGTCGGGAAACGCCGTCGCCGTTGCGGTGGGACCGACGCGGACGCTCGCGATTCGCCGCTGCCAGTTCCGCTGATTCGCCATGCTGCGGAGAGTCGGATACGACCGCGGGCCGTTGATGTAGTCGAACTGACCTGTGTATTGAGGACCATCCCAGACCTGCAGATAACAGCCATCCGGATTCGGCATCGCGCGAAACCACGCTTCAGGAGGCCGGGTCATGTCGCCGCCGGGTTGTCGCGCGCACGCGACGCACCACATCACCGAGATCAGCACGCACCATCGCATGAGCTTGATATCGGCCTGATCCGGTTCGCGCTGTTGTCCGGATCAGTGCATCAAAGTGCTCCTTCGGGAAGAATTGACCCGCGCCCTCGGCGTTGCGAGCACCGCTAACGACGGAGCGTCGGGTCTTCGAGAATTTTGTCCACCAGAAACGCGGCGATGCGGCGGTGGGCGTCCGGATTGGGGTGCCCATCCCAGGGCACCAGCCACTTCGTGTGGTCCTCACCCCGGAATAGCAGCGTCAGCAGGTCGAACTCCGGGATGTTCAGTTCGCGGCTCCAGCTCGCGACGGCGTTGTGGATCTTCAGCAATCCGTACCGCTCGTCAAAGGCCTGGGTGAAGTCGGGCATCATCAGAATCGCAAACGGTTTGCCTGCGGCGGCGCACAGGTCGCGCATCTGTCGGATCGCCTCGCGCGAGTCTCGCCACTTCACGGAGCCTTCCTCGAATCCATCCAGATAGTCGCTCCCGACGTTGTCTTTGGCGGACGGCAGCAGCCGCCGCCTGAACACCTTCCGGTTCAGCCGTTCGGCGACCTCCGTCAGGAACCACGAGCGCGAATGCCGGTAGACCTCCTCGGGCGGCGTCGGCATCGCCGTTGACGGTTCGGCGTCGTTGACGACGTAGGCGAGAAAGACGGCGTCGGGCTGATAGATCGCCATCAGCTTCTCCAGCAGGACCCGTTCCTGCCGGCTGTTGTAATCCGGAATCCCGCCGTTAATCACTTCGATGTCACGACGGCCACGTTCCGCGAGCAGACGTTCAGCGACCTGCGGATACGCTTCCTCTTCCGCGATGGCGTATCCCCACGTGTAGGAGTCGCCGATCACGAGCACGCGTTTCGTCCCGGGCGCTTTGGCAGGCCGATCGCGATCGCGCAGGCCCTGCGCGTTCGTGCGATAGGGAAATGTCCGTTTCTGATCGACGTTTCCGGGAAACACTCCTGATGCGTGTGGCTTGAAGGCAAAAACCTGCGCGCCGCGGACGACGACGAGGTTGCCGGTCCACGGCGGGAACGTGCGATCGAACGTCTCCCCGCTGTACCAGCGGAAGAGCACCTCGGCGCAGCCCACAGCAATGAGCGTGCTGACGATCACAAGAAGCACGCGACCCGCGAGTTCCTTCGCGTCGATCACTGATTCAGTTCTCCGTGCAGGTCCCACCATTCCCGCGCGCGATCGTCCGTCCATGGGCTCCCGCCGTCGATCGCGGCCAACCGTTGCGATAGATCCCGCGCCGATTGTGGCCGCTCGGCCGGATTCTTCGCCAGGCACGACAACACGAGACGGTCCAGCGCGGGTGGGATCGGGAGCTCCGACCTTTCTGATGGGGGAATGGGAAGCGTGTGCGCATGGTGCACCACCACCGCCATCGGGGTATCGCCTGTGAACACGAGTTGCCCGGTCAGGAGAAAGTACGCCACGCACCCGACCGCGTAAATGTCGGCGCGCCCGTCGATGCCTGATCCACCCAGCGCCTGCTCCGGCGCGATATAGGCCGGCGTGCCCCGAAGACCGTGCTCTCGTGTGAGGCCGATCGCCCCGGTCTCCATCAGGTGGTCGGCTTCCTTGGCGATTCCGAAATCGAGCACCTTCACGAAATCACAGTCCCCGCCGTACCGGCACACGAAGAGGTTCGCCGGCTTGATGTCCCGATGGACGAGACCATAGGACGCCGCCTCGGCCAGCGAATGACATACCTGACGCAACAGGTACGTCACGCGCTCCGCTGGCAGCGGTCCATGCCGGCGAACGAGCGTCTCGAGATCGAGACCGTTCAGGAGTTCCATGACGTAGTAGAAGCGACCGTCGCCGGAGACACCGAAGTCGAAGAGCTGCACGGTATGCGGTGACGAGAGGCGTGCGGTGACCTGCGCTTCCTGCTCGAACCGGCGAACAGCTTCGTCCGAGGCGCCGACGTTGCCGGCTCCCGCTCCGCGTATGAGCTTGATCGCGGCGGGACGCGCCAGCAGACGATGCTGCGCGCGCCAGACTTCGCCCATGCCGCCCGCACCCAGCCGCTCGACGAGACGGTAGCTTCCGAGCTCACGTGCTTCCGTCACCTCCGTCCCGAGCGCATAGACGACGCGCGCACCCACATACGCCATCGTGGTGGTCAGGAGATACGGAAAGATGATCCAGAAGAAGAACTGGATGGGATCCGGACTGAACGTGGTCCTGTGGGTAGCCACCATGAAACCAATGACGACAGGCACCGCGCTCACCGACACGAGTGTGGCCACCAGCGCCCGGCGCGGACGGGTGGGAATCACCACCGTATAGAGCAACGTCCACACGGCCACCCAGGACAGTCCCATCCAACCGTGGTCGTTGAGACGTTGCGGATCGAGGTACTCGGCGAAGGCGATGCCGTAGCTGCTGACGACTTCAAAGACGAGGCCGACGCTCATCACCATGGACAGCGGCACGCGTCGGCTGAGGGTAAAGGCCCACACGAGCAGCGCCACCGTGATCGACACGACACCCGGTACCCAGTTGACCGGTTCCTGAAACAGGCGCGCGCGATCGTCAGCGAACAGGACGGCGGTGAAAAAGGCCGCCATGAAGAAGATGAAGGCGTAGAGGAGGACGAGTGCGCGAAGCCGGCTGACGGATTGACTTAAGAGATCGGGGGCCAGCGACGCGGTGCCGCGACCGAAGATCGAAGGACGACGTTCGACCTGCGGCCGCAGAAGCGTGAGCTCGGACATCGAGGGGACATCATCCCTTAGTTCGGCGTTGGCCGCTCAACGCTGTCGATGATCAGAAAATCGGCGGGGCCGCGTGCCGATTCGAGTCGCAGACCGAGTTGCTCGCGCAGCGCGGTGAATATGGAAACGCCCGCCTGACCTGCCGCGGGATCGTCGGCCGAGCGCGGCGGCGTAAACTCCAGCTCGATGTCGAACAGACCGGCGAGACCGGTGTGGTCAAACACGCGACGTTCGGCGAAGGCGAGCGTGCTGAGAAACATCGTCACGAATTCCTCGACGCTCGATCCCTCGGCGTGGACGGAGATGGTCGTCCCTTTCGGCTCGACGAAGCTGTCGCAGTACCGTTGCCCCTGGGGCAGGGGAGGAGGCACGGGCTCTTCGCGGTGGACGTTAATCGGCACGCAGGTGCCCGGCTTGAAGGGTCGGAGCTTCGGCCCGCCTGGCGCGGCGGTCAGGTTGAACACCGGCACGTCCCGCGTTCGGTGTGGGTTTTCAGTTTGAACCGCTCTTCCAGGATCGCCTGCAGCATGGGCCCCTGCATCACCGCGTTGCTCGGCGCGCCATTGACCGTCGCGTCGATCGTGTAGCGATCCGAGTAGATCCATGACGGCCCGCCTTCGACTGCGGTACCGCCGTTCCCGATCGCATAGAAAGGACGCGCGCGGCCGCCGGCGTACTGCACGTAGGCCCACGCGATGAACGCGGAGACGGGCTGACAGTTCAGCGCCATCCGGCCTGGACTGAGCCTGGCGCCGCCGCCGCGAGTTCCGCGACCCGCGCACGGCTTCACGGACACGGCCTCCCACCGGGGGGTGTCGGAAGGCGGACCGCTGTTCTGGCGTGCCAGGA
>DASROF010000154.1:0-59258 GCA_035647075.1 Vicinamibacterales bacterium
CGTCAGGTAGCGTTACGAGCAGCACCATGTGGCTGCGGCCGCGCACGACTCCGGCCGGTACGTTCCAGACGACACGCGCCGAGAGTCCGGTGACGGTATAGCCCATCGCCGTCAGCACCGTCCCGAACAGCAGGTTGTGCTCGAAGCACCACCCGCCGCGGCCGCCGCGAACGAGTTTGTCCTGGATCGACGCGATGTCCAGCGCCACCGGCCGCCGCAGCAGTGCGTTCAGGTTTTCGAAAGGAATCGTCCGGGTATGCGCGAGCGCCAGATCCCGCAGGGCGGACGCGCCGGGTTGCGCAGGCCGGCGATCGAAGGCCACGCGTTCCAGGTAGGCATTGAGGTCGAAGCCGCCGGTGGTGAAAAGAGAGTGTGCCAACAGCCTTACTGTTGTTCGATTCGGTAACCCTTGCGCTGAAGCAGCGTCAGCAGTCCATCGGGACCGACCAGATGCGCCGCGCCGACTACCACCATGCACGGGGTTGTCCGCGCCAGGCACTTCTCGATTTGCGGCATCCAGGAATTGTTTCGATCGACGATCAGCGACTTGTAGGCCGCCGGATACTTCTTCAGGTCATCCGTGACGCCGCGCTCAATCGAGGTCGCATCCCCGCGCTGCCAGGCGGCCACGACCGTTGACAGCTCGCTGCCCTTGACGTTGAGTTCTTCGAGCGTGCTGCGCAGCAATTGCTCCTGCACTGCCTCGGACATCTTGTCGAACGCGTCAATCTGCGCTTCCGCCGTCTCGAGGCCGATGACCGTCTTGCCCGCCATGGTTGCCTTGTCGAAGAAGTACTGGTCCAGTCCAAGGCTCGCGTTCAGTCCGGCCTGCTGCGCCTGCATCGCCTGCAGCATCATCATGACCATCCAGGGCTTCATTGGCCGAATCAGCTCGATGCCCATGGGCATGCCCTTGAGGAACGCGGCAACCTGATCAGCAGTCTCTTTCGAGACGACCTTGTCGAAGGTACGGCCGTCCTGGTACATGGCCCTCGAGAGCAGCATCGGCGCGAGCGAGAGGATGCTGGATTGCTCGAGGTTGATCTCCTCGACGAGCGTGTCGGACGCGACGAACGCGCGTTCGAACGCCGGATTCAGGGGATAGACGTCGGCGCTGAGTGCATGGACCGAGCCGGCAAGATAGAGCACGCGCGGTCCCGACTGCACCTTCCAGAGAAAACTCTTTGCGCCGCGGCTCGACGTTTGCGCGAATGGGCCGGCGCTCGAGGCGATCGTCAGGACGAGCGCGATGACTATGGCGGCGCGGCGTTTCAGAAGGTGCATGAATTCAGTCTAGATGGTAGTTGGATAGTTGGCTAGTTCGGAATGTGAGGTGGTGGTGAGTTCGTAGTTATTCGTCGGCAGTTCTGTAAACCGCCCACTACCAACTACCAACTACCAACTACCAACTAACGACCCGCCGTGGCCACCGTGATCGGGGCGCCGTCAGTGAGTCCGACGTGGCCACGGGTAATCACCAGCTCGCCCGCGCGCACGCCATCGCTGATTTCAATGCGTGCCGCTTCTTCGATACCAGTCTTGACGACGCGCCGTTCGGCGTGCGAACCCGCGGCAACAAACAGCACGGACTCGCCGTTGTCGCGAATTACCGCCTCGGCCGGTACCAGCACGGTGTCTGTGCGCGCTTCGGCGTCGATATCGAGCTGCACCGTCATATCGACAGCCAGCATGTGAGGGCCTGCGAAGACGAGCCGGAATGGAACCGCTTCGCCGGACGCGCTCGTGGCGCGACCCGCAACGGTGAGACGGACCAGGTCGGTGCCCGCCGCCGCGACGCGCGCGGTGGCGCCGGTCACGACGCGCGACTGGTCTTCGCGCGGAATCGACGCGACGACTTCGAGCCGGCGGGGATCGACGATCCGCATCACCGGATCAGTGGTCGAGAGGATCATGTCGCCCGGGTTGCGAGACCGCGTGGCGACGATGCCGTCGAACGGGGCACGAATCGTGGCACGCGTCACGCCGGCCTGGGCAGCCGCGTGCGCCGTGCGCGCGCGGTCGAGCGTGTCCTGCGCCGACGCGAGATCGCGGTCTGCGATTTCGAGATCCCGGCGGGGCACGAGACCGCGTTCGACAAAGCCGCGAATCCGTTCGTGGTTGATCCGCGCGTTTTCCACTTGTGCCTGTGCTGCGGCGACCTCCGCCGCAAGGCGCGACACCGATAGCGCCGCCGATGGAAGGTCGAAGAGGGCGAGCACATCGCCGCTCTTCACGACGTCGCCCGGCATCTTTGTCACGTCGATGAGGCGCGTCGGCTCTGGCGCCAACACGAGAAATTCGCCCCCTTCTGCCGGCACGACGACCCCGCTCACATGGAGCACCGCACGGATCGCGGCCCGCTCTGCGGCGACGGCCCCCACGGGCACGACCTGCGCCTCGTGTTCGATGGGCTTCGGCGCGTCACGGCGACACGCGCCCACCGCGACCGTCAGCGCGATGATGAGGACTCCAGGGCCCCGGTGGGTAATTGGTGTGCTCACAAACCCGACCGGTAATCTTTCTGATTCGGTTCGCCCGTCATTTACGGAAGTTTCCTCGGTGTCTTAAGGGCGATGATCAAGAGGAGAGGGACCATAACTACCAAAGTGATCAGCATCCCCGTCAGCGTATTCATGAACACAGTAACAGCGGCGGCCAGCACCCAAAGCGCGACACGCTTCAGTCTCTCACCAGAGTTTCCGCTGTTTGGGGTGGTGTTCATTCCCAAGTGTGCCGCTTGCCTTCGGCGGCCTCGAGGACGAGCATCGTGGCGCGCTCGCCGTACTGAGGCTTTGCGGTTCTGATACCGGAAGGCGAACTCATCGCAGTACCGCGCAAGGTGTTCCCGGCTGACGTCGCTCTACGTGCGCTCTTGAAGACGCCTCCGCCGCCGAAGAAATCTCGGACGGCCCAAGGCCAAGACGGCGACCAGAAGCGCTAGCGTGGGAGGTTCATGGTGGCGTGTGCGCCGGTCCCCCGAACACGGCGCTCAGACATTTGGATCAGTATGCCGACCCCGCCTAATCCGTAGGCAAGCATTCCCATCCACGGGCGGCCCCAACCAGCCGAATTCGCGACGATCAAAGCCAAGAAGCACAGCGCCAGAATCAGCCGTGTCCGCAGACGCATGGGCCGAGTCTACTCCCACAATGGGTTTGTAAACGCACCAATCACCCCCCGGTGGACCATGTCGTATGATGACTGATCGGATGAAGACCGAACAGTATCCCATCACCAAAACGGACGAAGAGTGGCGGAAGATTCTCACGCCCGATCAGTACGCCGTGCTGCGCGAACACGCGACTGAGCGGCCAGGGTCGTGCGCGCTCTTGCGTGAGCATCGGCCCGGCACCTTTTTCTGTGCGGGCTGCGGCAGCCCGCTGTTTGTCGCCGATCGCAAGTTCGAAAGCGGCACCGGGTGGCCGAGTTTCTTCTCACCGTTGTCCGGGGCAATCGGCGAGACCGTCGATTCCAGCTTCGGGATGACGCGCACCGAGGTCCACTGCAGCCAGTGCGGCGGCCATCTCGGCCACGTGTTTCCGGATGGTCCGCCGCCGACCGGCCTGCGCTACTGCATTAACGGCGTGGCGCTGAACTTCACGCCCTCCGACAAGAGGTAAACGAGGGACCGGAGGTAACGGTCTCACAGGAGCCACGGAGGAACGGAGACGCACGGAGTCTCAGGCGTCAAACCACGAAGGATCACGAAGATCACGAAGAGGCAGGCCGTTCGATTGGTCCGCCGAAGGCGGCCTGCCACGATGAAACGCCCGCAAATACAAACCGCGTCGGCGTGACTTCGGCGGCTTGTATTTGCGGGCGTTGTCATCGCGGCTGTCGGCGTGCTTTGCACGCCGACCAATCGAACCCCTCCGTTCGTCTCCATGTCTCCGTGGCTCCTGTGAAAACCGTTGCCTCCGTCACCTCCCGCCGCCTCGTCGCCAACCATCAACACCCGCAGCACGTCGAATCTCTGCATCCCGTTCGCCGTCGGATACGTATAGACGCACAGCACACTGGTGGTGATCTGGTGAACAGACGAGTCGCGGCAGCCCTGAGCCTCTTCCTCCTCGCGGTCTCGGTCACCGCATTCGCACAATCATCCAAACCGGAGGTCCGTCCGGTTCGGGCCATGGTCCCGCCGAAGCTGGACGGCCAACTCGACGACCAGGTGTGGTCCGGACCGTCACTGCCGGCCGAGAACTGGGTCTCGTACAACCCGCTGCGCGGGGAGTCGGAGCAGCAGCGCACGCGCGTGTGGATGGCGTACGACGACCAGGCGCTCTACTTCGCCTTTCGGGCCTACGACGCGGAACCCGATCGGATCAGGGCGACGATCACGCGCCGCGACAACGCCTGGAACGACGACTGGGTGGCGATCAGTCTCGACTCGAGCCACGCCGGACAGGTGGCGTACCACATGTTCGTCAACCCGCGCGGCATTCAGATGGACGCGCTGAACACCGCCAGCGGGGAAGACTCCGCTGTCGACTGGACGTGGCAGAGTGCCGGCCGCGTCGACTCGGAAGGCTACGTCGTCGAAGTGCGCGTGCCGCTGCAGTCCATTCGTTTCCGCGGCGGCGAGGACGTCCGCATGGGCGTCATGTTCTTCCGCCGCAACAGCCGGCTCGGCATCTCGTGGTCATGGCCCGAGATGCGCCCCGGTCAGTGGGTGTTCGAGTCGAACGTGCCGGCGGTGTTCTCGCAGTTGAAGCAGCCGCGTCTGTTCGAGCTGATTCCGAGCGCGACCATGTCCAGTAATCAGCAGCGGGAGATCGGCTCGACGTGGCCCAAAGTGCGATCGCGAGGAGACCTTGGTGCGAGCGTGAAGTACGGCGTCACGTCGACCGTCACGCTCGACGCCACGGCGAACCCGGACTTCAGCCAGGTTGAGAGCGACGCGTTTCAGGTGGAAGTCAACCAGCGGTTCCCGACCTTCTTCAGCGAGAAGCGCCCGTTCTTCATGGAAGGCCTCGGGCTGTTCAACCTCGCCGCCACCAGCGGCGACGGGACGATGAGAACCGCGGTGCACACGCGGCGGGTCGTCGATCCGCTCGTCGGCAGCAAACTGACCGGCACGGCCGGACGCCAGACGTTTGCCTTTCTCACCGTCGCCGATGAATCGCCGGTGACCGAGCGCGACAAGGTGTTCACGATCGGCCGCGTGATGCGCAATACCGGACCCGGACAGTACGTCGGTGCCCTCGTGACCGACGTCGAATATCTCGGCTCACACAACCGCGTCGCGGCGGCAGACCTCTCGCTGCGCCGCGGAAACAATTTCCGCGTCAGTAGCGCGGTCATGTATTCCGACTCGCGCGCACTCGACGGGACGCCCGCGCACGGAGGAGGCGCGCAGGCGGAAGCGGACTACAACACACGCAGACTGAATCTGGCGAGCTTCGTCGAGCACTTCGGCCGCGAGTTTAAAATGGACACCGCGTTCATGAACCGCGTTGGCCTGACGCGCACGTGGCAGTACGGAGAGGTGCAGTTTTATCCGGATCAGAAGAAACACCCGTGGCTGAAGCGAGTCGCGCCTTTCGTCTGGGGACAATATGCGGAGGACCGCATGCAAGGCGGCGACGAGCTCTTTGTGCTGCCCGGTATCCGGTTCAACTTCACCCGCCAGGCAAATGTCCGCATCGATCACGGGGAAGGGCACGAGACGTTCGCCGGCCACGAGTTCGAGGTGACGCGGACGTTCGTCAACGGCGGCGCGCAGTTCACACGGTGGCTGAACGTCGGCGGCTACGTGCAGAATGGCAACGGCATCTACTACGATCCGGCCGCGCCGTTTGGCGGTCGCTATATCAACGTCGGGTCGAATGTGAACTTTCAGCCGAGCGCCCGGTTGACCAACAGCCTCGGCTACAACTTCTCCAGCTTCGATCGCGAGTCCGGCGAAGAGGTGTACCACGTCCACATCGTCAACCTGCGCAACACCTACCAGTTCAGCCCGCGGTTTCTGCTGCGCGCCATCGTCCAGTACGACAGCTCGCGGCAACGCGTGCTCGGCGATTTTCTGGCATCGTACGAGCTCTCGCCGGGAACCGTCGTCCATGCCGGCTACGGCACGCTGACGGAGAGCGCAAACGCACGGCCGTACGAGGTCACGGCGCGGGCGTTCTTCTTCAAGGCCAGTTATCTGATGCGGCTCTAGCCGGTATTCCGCATTCCCGCGGAGATGCCGTTCACCGTCACCTTGAAGGCGTGGTGCAACCGCGGATCGTCCTGTCCCGCGCGGAGGCGGGCAATCAGCTCGATCTGAACGAGGTTGATCGGATCGACGTAGGGATTTCGAACGTCGATTGAACGGCGCAGGACTGGATTCCCTTCGAGCAGCTCGCGGTGCCCGGTGACGCGGAGCACGGCGCCAATCGCGCGTGTCAGGCGCTGCCGCAACTCATTGCCGAGCGGCTGCAGTTCCTCAGGCACCAGGCGCCGATCGTATTCGGCGGCGATCCGGTCGTCCGTCTTGGCGAGCACCATCTCGAAGAGATCCATGACGGAACGGAAGTGCGTCCACCGGCTGTACATGTCGCGTAAGAGGGATTCCTCTCCGCGCGCGAACGCCCGCTCCAGGGCATCCTCGATGCCAAGCCACGCGCCGAGAATCAAGCGCGTTTGCGTCCAGGCGAACTGCCACGGAATCGCGCGCAGCGTTTCGATGCCTCCCGTGGTCTTGCGACGCGCCGGCCGACTGCCGATGTTGACTTCGTCGAGCTCAGTGAGGGGCGTGGCTGTGCGGAAGTAGTCGATGAATTCCGGCCGCTCTTGCACATAACCGCGATAGGTCGCCGCTGCGTCGGTGCCAAGCCGCTGCATACACGAACGCCACTCGGGTTGCGGCTCCGTCTCGCAGGCGAGCCACGAGTCGAGCGTCGCGCTGGCATACACCTCCATCGTCCGCACGGCGATGTCCGGCAGGCCGAAGAGCGCCTGAATCATCTCGCCCTGTTCGGTGACGCGCAGAGTGCCGTCGACCGACCCTGCCGGCTGCGACTTGATGGCGACGTACGTCGGGCCGCCGCCGCGGCCAACGGAACCGCCACGGCCGTGGAAGAGCGTAACGGCAATGTCGTGACGCCGGCACGCGGAGACGATGCCTTCCTGCGCCTGATAGAGTTCCCAGGCGGCGGCCAGCCGTCCGACGTCCTTGGTCGAGTCCGAGTAGCCGACCATAACTTCCTGACGTCCGTTCAGCCGCTCGCGATACGCCTCCACCGAGAGCAGGCGATCGACGACGGCCGGCGCCCGCTCGAGGTCGGCGGCTGTCTCAAACAGCGGCACGATGCGAAGCGGGCTGGCGACTCGCGCGATCTGCTGCAGCCACTGGACGGCGAGGACGTCCGACGCCTGGCGGGTCATGGTGATGACGTACGCGCCCAGCGACTCAGGGTGAATCGCGGCAATTTCGTCAACCGTGGCCAGCACGTCGCGCACATCCGCGGTGATGTCAGTGGCGCGTGGCAGCGCACGAGGATTGCTGATTTCGTGCGTCAGAAACGCGAGCCGATGGTCTTCATCCCACTCTGCGTACGCGCCAACACCGAGCCTCCGCGTCATCGCATCCAGTGCCTCCGTATGGCGGTCGGATTCCTGACGGATGTCGAGGCGCGCGAGGACAAGGCCAAAGACGGCAACTCTCCGGAGGAGATCGGTCAGGCGCCCTTCCGCGATTCGCGTATTGCCTTGTTCCACGAGAGACGCGTAGCAGAGTCGCAACGGCTGCGCGAACCCGGATGTATCCAGATAGACGTCAGCCGTCGGGGCGAGCGGCTCGTCCTGTCGAAGGGCGGCTTCGATCCACGCGCGCGTCGAGAGCAGCCGCGATCGCACTCCGCGCAGCAACTCGCGATACGGCTCGCGGGCGTTTCCCGTCAGGGCCCGGATCTCATCGCTCGCTGTCGTCATCGAGAGCTCGTCGCGAAGAGCTTCGATCTCCCGGAGGTAGAGGTCCGCCGCCATCCATCGCGACAGCAGGCAGGCATATCGAGTGACCTGCGGTGTCACGTTGGGATTGCCATCACGGTCTCCGCCGATCCATGAGCCGAACGATACCGGCGTGGACTCCAGCGGCAGGGCACGGCCAGTGGCGCCGAGCAACGCCCGATCGACTTCGCGGAGAAACCGCGGGATCGCCTGCCAGACACTCTGCTCGAAGACGATCAGCCCGCTGCGCACCTCGTCGAGTGGCGACGGACGCTGGTGCCGGACTTCGTCGGTGTCCCATGCCGCTTCGATCTCGCGTCGCAGCGCGGCGGTGACCTCGTCGTGCTCCGGGAAGGTCAGGTCGGTCCGATCGTTCGTCGCGAGCAGGCCCGCGATCCGGTTGTACTTGTGGATGAGCGTTCGCCGCGAGACCTCGGTGGGATGCGACGTCAGCACCAGCTCAATGCGCAGGTGGCAGACGGCATCGTGCAGCCGATCGGGTGTGACGCCGCCGGCAAGCAGGCGGGCAAACGTCTCCTCGCAGGAGCCACGCTGCGGCGTCGAATCGGGATCACGCTGATAGGCGCGGCGGCGCCGGATGCGATGGTGCTGCTCGGCGACATTCGCCAGGTTGAGGAAGTGGGTAAAGGCGCGGGCCAGCGGGATGGCCGCGTCTACAGGTAGCGACGCCAGGACGTCAGAAAGATCGGTGAGAGGACGATCGTCGGTGTGTGTCGCCTTCGCCAGGTTCCGCACCTGCTCGACGGCGTCGAACAGTTGACGGCCGCCGCGCTCGCGCAGCGTATCGCCGAGCAGCTGGCCGAGGAGGCGCACATCCTGCCGGAGAGGCTTGTGCGGATCAGTCGGAGTCTTGGACAGCTCAACCGTCGACTGGGGCACGTACTCAGTATTGCAGCTTGAGAGGGAACGGAGGTTACGGAGGGAACGGTTTCACAGGAGGAACGGAGCTACGGAGACGAACGGAGTGTTGATAGTTAAGGCACGAATATCACGAAGAGTGGAGGTCGTTCGCTTGGGCCGCCGAAGGCGGCCTGCCGCGACGTACAAAAGCGCAAATACAAACCGCTCTGGCGTCATTGGCGGCTTGTATTTGCGCTTTTGTATGTCGCGGCTGTCGGCGTGCTTCGCACGCCGACCAATCGAACGGCTATGTTCTCCGTTCGTCTCCGTACCTTCGTTGCTCCTGTGAAACCGTTAGCTCCGCAAAGCTCCGCGGCCTCTCACCGAGCAACAGGCTTTCCGTAGACCTCGATCTGCGCAACGTCGACCCAGCCACCGGCGCCGTGCCCGCTGCCAGGCATCAGGTCGGCAAACCCGATCTCATCGACCTTGCTCAGATCCACGTTCGGCAGGATGTTGCCGGTCGTCACGACGCGCTCGATGTCGAGACGCAGCCAGCGAACGTCCGCGAGGTTGAACTCCGTGAAGAGCCAGTCGCGCGTCGAGCCGTCGGCACGGTCGCCCACTACCCACGTGCCGTCCGCGAGCTTGAGGGCCGGACGCACCTGATGGAAGCCCGAGGTTTTGGTGTTCCAGCGGATACGCGCGAGGCCGCTCAGATCAGCGAAGTTTGTCTTGTCGCGCAGGGCGACGGCACACGGCCCCGCGCAGGTGCCGGTCCAGACGTGCGTCGGATTGTTCTCGTCTCCGCCGCGCCCGGTGAGCAGTATTTCCTTGCCGTACAGCTTCAACTCGACATTCGGATTGCCAATCGACTCCTGGCTGACAGGGTGTTCGTCGTTGGCCGCGTTCTGCTTCCATTCTTCCTTCAGGAAGATCGGCGGCCGCGTTGCCCGGCCCCCGCCCGCGGCAGCCGCGCCACCCTGACGTGCGCCGCCGCCTTGACGGCCGCCCGCGGCCGGGGCCTGCTGGGCGTTGGCGACTGCGTAGAACACAACGACGGCGAGAACGAGAAGTGCGCCTTTCATGAACCCTCCCAACAGTCCGCCTGAACGCGGACGCTACGAAACTTATGGCAGCGCGAAGATAAACACGTTCGACGTCTGGCTTGGCTTGATCTCCGGCGTCAGACGATTCGTCGATCCGGCGACGAGCGAGCCGCCTGTCGGCACGGCGATGTACTGCTTCCCATCAACCGCGTACGAGATCGGATAGCCACTGACCGGCGCGCCGAGGTTCACTTCCCACAGCACCTTGCCGGACCGATCGTCCCACGCGCGGAAGATGCCGGCGGCGTCGCCGCCCATCACCAGGCCGCCGGCAGTGGCGACCAGCGACAGCATGCCCGCGCGCTGCTCGTACTTCCACAGCGTCTTGCCCGTCTCCGCCGAGATTGCCCACACGCTGCCGATCTTCTCTGTTGGCGGAGCGCCTGGCTTGTCGGAGCTCGGAGCCGCGACCACCGGCATGTCCAGGCCATAGACCTTCGACGGATCGCGCGTGTCCACCGTCGTCTTGGCGTTCATGCACGTGTTCTGCAGCGGATAGAACATGACGTTGAGCTGCGGATTGAATGCACCCGCTGGCCAGTTCTTGCCGCCGGTCGAGCTCGGGCAGACGAAATGACTTTCGTCCTTCCGGCTGAAGGTCACGTCGGGATTGTCTGTCACCTTGCCAGTGGCCCCGTCGATGGTACGGACAACGTTCTGCATCACCGTTGGCCGCGCCCAGAGGAATTCGCCGGTCTGACGATCGATGGTGTAGATGATCCCGCTCTTGCCGGGAATTCCGGTCACGACCTTGCGCTTTTCGCCCGGCTTGATCCTCGGATTGATCCACGGAACTTCCTTCGGGTCCGGCGCGACGGCGGTGTCGACCAGCAGACGCTCGAACGGATGATCGAGATCCCAGTGGTCGATCAGATGCTGGTAGTACCACACGAGCTTTCCGGTGTCGGCATTAATGGCCAGCGTTGAGTTGTGATACAGGTGCTGCTTGTCGTTGCCGCCCAGCGTGAACTTCGGCGCCGGGATCGTCACCGACGTGCCGACGATCACGAGGTTGGTTTCAGGGTCATAGCTCGGGACCATCCACGTGCCGACGTGCCACCGCTCGTTCTCCGGCACATCGCCCCACGTCTCGTACCCCGGTTCACCCGGCCGCGGAATCGTGCGGAAGCGCCACACTTCCTTGCCGGTCTTCGCGTCGTGGGCGGTGATGATGCACGCGTCGGTGGTCGCCGCCGGCTGGCACTGCCGACCCTCGATCACTTTGCCGTTGGCGATGATCGGTCCGCCAGTGGCCGATGCCGGTGCCTTCGGCGGCAGCACGGCGGTCTCCCACACCAGCTTTCCGGTCTGCGCGTCGATCGCGTAGATCTGGTTGTCGCCGCTGCCATCAATCAGCGTCGTTCCCCAGATCGCCATCGTCCGATTGCGCATCCCGCCGGCGGACGGCCGCTTGTATTCCCAGAGCAGGTTGCCGCTCTTCGCGTCGTACGCCTGAATAATGTCGCCGCTGTTCGGCACATACATCACGCCCTTGTAGACGAGCGGCGTCGACTCGTTCTGATTGCCGGTGATCGGCTTTGTCCACATCAGACGAAGCTGACGGACGTTGTTGCGATTGATCTCAGTGAGCGGGCTGAAGCCCTGGCCGTCGAGGGTTCGCCGCCACGACAGCCAATCGGCCGGATCGGGCTTCCAGAGGAGCTCGTCCTGAATTGGCACGAACGGCTTCTGCGCCGCCTGCTGCGCCAGTAACGTGGTGGCCAGGCCAGCGACGACGACAATCACCAGCAACGCGAGGAGATGGAAGCGTTTCATAGCGCGCGTATCTTCGCACAATCCGCGCGCGTTCGGGGGGAAGGGAGTCTAGGTGTTTGGCGTCACATATTGCCGGACAACACACAGCAGGTCGTCGAAGCGAAAAGGCTTTTCAATCCAGGCGTCCGCGCGGAGCTGCGCTTTGGTGATTCCGTCAGGCACGGTGGCGGTGACCACCACGGTGGGGATATCGGCCAGGTCCGGCGATTTGAGCTGACTCCGACGCACGTCCCGGCCGTCCACGGGCCCCGGCATCCTCAAATCGAGCAGCAACAGCGCGAAGCCGTCGGGGTCGGCGCGGAGATGGTCGAGCGCCTGTTCTCCGGCGGCTGCGTCCACCACCAGGAATCCGTGAAGCTCCAGCAGCTGCGCCATCCCCTGGCGCACATCATCGCGATCTTCCAGGACGAGAATCGCTCCACGGCGCGGCGGTCGCTCAGCGTCAGTAACGTCGTCCATAGCCACCCAGGCAGAAATTTCGGCCGGCTGTGTATTGGCCTGCGGCACAGGCCGCCGGCGACCCCTCGGCGAAGAGAGGGTTCCACAGTTCGTGCCAGTCGCTGCACGAGCGGTGGCGCGGAGCTGATCTGGTCCACGAGGGTGAAACCACATCACGCTCGCCCTCCTTTCTTACGCGGTTACACGATGACGGTGGTCGAGTTTCGGAATGCGGCGCGCGCAGTGGCACGTTCGATGACGAGGAATCCGACGGCGGCGCCCACGGCGACGGCGAGCAGCACGATGGCGACAGGCGAACGATCCTCGCTGACCAGGACGCCCGTCACGGCCAGCGACAGGACGAACAGCCAGTCCGCCAGGCGGATCCAGAGACCGCCGCGCCGGCGCGCCCAGTGAAGCTCCGCCAAATAGAAACGAGACGTGAACCACAGATGCAGACGCAGCGTGGCAGAGACGATGACGGCGACCAGCGTGGCGAAGAACAAGGCGCGGCCGAGCGGCCCGCCGATGATCTGACGCCCGGTCCATGCCGGCCAGATCATCAGCCAGTACAGCAATGCGATGAACGCCTGGTGAAATTCCCACCACCAGCGGGGTGAGCCGACAACGGTCCGTTCGTCTTCGCCGCGCAAGAGCGGCGTCGCATCCGCGGTGAGTGCGGCGATCAAGTCGCTGCCCGATGCGTAGCGCTGCTCCGGGTCTATCTGCAGGCAGCGCGCGATGACGGAAGCGAACGGGATGTCGTGGGGCAGGTCCCGCCGGAGGCTGACATCACCGGAGGCCGACACGCCAGTGACCATCTCACGCAGGACGACGCCGAACGAGTAGACGTCGGTACGCGGAGTGACGTCGCCACCGGCGAGCTGCTCGGGCGCCATGTACGCCGGCGTGCCGAGCATCATTCCTGGAACGGTGAGTCGTGCGCTTTCCGGTCCCTCGACATGCGCGATGCCGAAGTCCACCACCTTGACCCTGCCAGTGGGCGTGACGATGACGTTTTCGGGTTTCAGGTCACGGTGCACGACGCCAGCGTCGTGTGCGGCGGCGAGAGCGGCCGCGATATCGAGAGCGATCGCCTTCGCGCGTGCCTGTTCCAGTGCGCCGCGGCCGAGTACCGCTCGAAGCGTCTCGCCCCGCGCGTACTCGGACACGATGACCAGGTGCCCGCTGATCTCGTCGAGGACATGAATCGTTGCGACTGCCGGGTGGTTAATCTTCGCGGCCGCAAGCGCCTCACGCCGCAGCCGTTCGCGCAGGTGCGGGTTCTCGGCGAGCACGGGTGGCAGGGTCTTGAGGGCGACGTCCCGTCCGAGGTTGTCGACGGCGAGATACACCACGCCCATGCCGCCGCGTCCGAGCTCGCGAACGATGCGATACGAGCCGAGCGTCGTTCCTTCCGGAAGGGTGTCGAGATCGGCAGGATCCAGCCGGGCGGGCTGCTCGAGGAAATCGCCGGCGGTGTCGTGCGCGCTGAGAAGCGCCTGCGCCTCGCGCAACAGGGCCGCGTCACCGGCGCACGCCTGCTCGACCCATGCCGCGCGCACCCCGGCGGGGTGTTGCAGAGCGGCGTGGAAGATCGACTTCAGCCGATCCCACTGCTCCGGCGTCATTCCTGTGTCGCTGGTGCTGAATCGAGCGTCTGCTTCAGCCAGGCGCGCGCCATGGCCCAGTGCCGCTTGACCGTGGCCGGGGAGGAGCCGAGCACCTCCGCCGTCTCCTCGACGGTGAGGCCGCCGAAGTAGCGCAGTTCGACAATCCGCGCCTGTTCCGGATCGAGCACCGCCAGTTTCGATAACGCCTCGTCCAGCGCCAGCACGTCGATGTCCGCCGGCGAGTGCGCCTGATCGATGTGGCGGTCGTCGAGCGTGACGCGGTGCGGGGCGGCGCCGCGCTTCGCGGCATTCCGGGCGCGCGCGCGCTGGACGAGGATCTGCCGCATCGACAGTGCGGCGATGGCGAGGAAATGCGTCTTGTTCGCGAAATCGCGTGGACGTTCGGCAGCGAGCCGGACATAGGCCTCGTTGACGAGCGCGGTGGCTTGCAGGGTCTGGCCGGGTCGCTCGCGGCTGATATAGCGCGCCGCGATGCGCCGCAGCTCGTCATAGACGAGCGGCATCAGATCAGCGTGTTGCATACAGGACGTCCAACTCCCAACGTCCAACTCCCGAACGAGACACGTGGTCGCTCCCGCCTGAGTTCCTTCGGGAGTTGGGAAATTGGTCGTTGGGAGTTGTCACTTCTCTATCGTGATCTTCTGGATCACGATGTCTTTCTGGGGCCGGTCGCGGTCACCGGTCGGTGCGCTCCCGATCTTCTTCACGACGTCCATGCCTTCGACCACCTCGCCGAAGACCGAGTGGCGATCGTCGAGGTGCGGCGTCGGCGCCAGCGTGATGAAGAACTGCCCGCCGTTGGTGTTGGGTCCGCGGTTGGCCATCGACAGCATCCCCGCCTTGTTGTGCCTGGCCTTCGGATGAAATTCGTCGGCAAACGTATAGCCGGGTCCGCCAATGCCCTGGCCCAGCGGATCGCCGCCCTGAATCATGAAGCCGTTGATGACGCGGTGAAAGATGACGCCGTCGTAATACGGCTGACGCACCTTCTGGTTGCTTCGCGGATCGGTCCAGTCCTTCGTGCCCTCCGCGAGGCCGACGAAGTTCTCAACCGTCTTGGGCGCTTCCTGGTCGAACAGCCGCGCCTTGAAAGTCCCTTCGGTGGTGACGAATGTGGCAAAAACCGGCATTGCTCAGAGAATATCACCCGCCACAGTACAATTTTTAGGTGCGCCAGACCCTGCACCCGCCTCGCTCCCGGCAGATCCTCACCGACTACGACCTGCATCTGTTCAACGAGGGGACGCACTACCGCGCGTGGCAGAAGTTCGGATCGCATCGAACGACCGTTGACGGCGTCAGCGGCGTGCACTTCGCCGTGTGGGCTCCCAACGCACGTCGCGTCAGCGTCATCGGCGACTTCAATCGCTGGGACGGGCGCACGCACGTGATGACCTCGCTGGCCTCGTCGGGCGTGTGGGAGATCTTCGTGCCCGGTCTGACCGAGGGCGCCTGCTACAAGTACGAGGTGCTGACCCCGGGCGGGCACCTGCTCGAGAAAGCCGATCCGTACGCGCAACGGTTCGAGGTGCCGCCCAACAGCGCGTCGATCATCTGGACCGAAGGGCGCTATGAGTGGGGCGACCAGGAGTGGCTGCGCGATCGGCCGTCGTTTGCCGGCTGGCACGAACGGCCGATGTCGATCTACGAAGTGCACCTCGGCTCCTGGCGTCGGATACCAGAGGAGGGCAACCGATTCCTCAGCTACCGTGAGCTCGCAGAGACGCTCGTGCCGTACGTCCGCGAGATGGGCTACACCCACATCGAGCTGATGCCGGTCATGGAGCATCCGTTCTCCGGGTCGTGGGGATACCAGGTGATCGGCTTCTTCGCCCCGACCAGCCGCTTCGGCACGCCTGATGATTTCCGCTACTTCGTCGATCAGTGCCATCGCCATGGCGTCGGCGTCATTCTCGACTGGGTGCCCGGGCACTTTCCGAAGGATCACCATGGCCTTGCGTACTTCGATGGCACGGCGCTCTATGAGCACGCCGACCCTCGGCAGGGCGAGCACAAGGATTGGGGCACGCTGATCTTCAACTACGGGCGCAATGAGGTGCGCACGTTTCTGATGAGCAATGCGCTCTTCTGGCTCGAGGAGTTTCACGTCGACGGGCTGCGCGTCGATGCCGTCGCGTCGATGATCTACCTGGATTATTCGCGCCAGCCGGGCGAGTGGATTCCCAATCAGTACGGCGGCCGCGAGAATCTCGAGGCCGTGTCGTTCCTGCAGCAGTTGAATACCGAGACGCACGGGCGCATGCCCGGCACGATTACCGTGGCGGAGGAGTCAACGGCGTGGCCGGCGGTCAGCCGTCCGACCTACGTGGGTGGCCTCGGATTCACCTACAAATGGAACATGGGCTGGATGCACGACATCCTCGAATATGCGAAGGAGGATCCGGTCCATCGCCGCTGGCATCACGGGGAAGTCACGTTCTCGATGCTTTACGCGTTCACCGAAAACTTCGTCCTGCCGTTCTCGCACGACGAGGTGGTGCACGGCAAGCGCGCGATGCTCGACAAGATGCCGGGCGACCTCTGGCAGAAGCACGCCACGCTGCGCGCGCTGTATGGATACATGTTCGGCCACCCGGGCAAGAAGCTCCAGTTCATGGGCGGCGAGTTCGGACAGTGGAGCGAGTGGAACGTCGAATCGAGCCTGGACTGGCACCTGCTCGACCATCCATTGCATCAGGGACTGCGCCGGTGGGTGCAGGACCTCAATCACACGTATCAGCGTGAGGCGTCGCTGCACCAGGTCGATTTCGAGCCGGCCGGCTTCAGCTGGATCGACTGCAACGACAACGAAAACAGTGTCGTCTCGATGATTCGACGGGCGCGAAATCCGCATGACTTCACGGTGATGTTGACCAACTTCACGCCCGTGCCGCGTCCGGGCTACCGGATTGGCGTGCCCGAGGGCGGCTGGTATCGCGAGCTGCTGAATAGCGATGGTGAGATGTACGGCGGCAGCAACATGGGCAATGGCGGCGGCCTGCTGGCGGACGACCAGCCGTCACACGGCTTCAACCATTCGTTGACGGTGACCGTGCCGCCGCTGGGTTTTGTGCTGCTGAAGAGATAGTGCCCTAGTTCACCGGCTCGATCTTCAGCACCATTCCATCCGCGGCGTTCCCGCCCGTTTGACCCTCGGTCGCTACGTAGAGATTTCCGTCAGGGCCGAGTTGCACGTCTCTGATGCGCTGATTGAACGGTCCGAGCAGAAGCTCGCGACGTTCCGCCTGCGACGGCTGGTTGAACGACACGCGAATCAGCGAACGATTCGTGAGCCCGCCGACGAAGAGGCTGCCTTTCCACCCCTTGAACCTGTCGCCGTTGTAGAACATCAGACTCGACGGGCTGATCGATGGCACCCAGAACATCCGCGCGTTGTCCATGCCTTTGCGAAAGAACGGCTCGTCTGACACCAGCGTGCCGGTGTAGTTGCGGCCCATCGACACGAGCGGCCAGCCGTAGTTGTGGCCCGGCAACAGGATGTTGATCTCATCGCCTCCGAGCGGACCGATCTCCGCCTGCCACACTTCGCCGGTGTCCGGGTTCACGGTGAGGCCGTAGCCGTTGCGATGTCCGTAGGTGTAGATCTCCGGCTTCGCTCCGGGGCGTCCGACGAACGGATTGTCCGGCGGCACCGTCCCATCGTCCTTGAGCCGTAGCGTCTTGCCGACGTGGTTGTCGAGCGCCTGTGCCTTGATGCGCAGGCTGTTGTCTTCCTTGCCGTTGTTCAGGCAACACAGTCGATCGCGATCGCCGACGGTGAGGAACAGCATGCCGCCCGGACCGAAGAAGACACGCGCAGCCGTGTTGCCGCTGGCCTCCCAGGCATCGGCGACGAAGATTTCCTGGACGTCACGCAGCGTCGTGCCGTCGAATCGCCCTCGCGAAATCGCGACGGTATTGCCGCGTTCGCCGAACTTCAGGTGCGAAACGTAGACGAGTCCATTCGTCGCGAACTGCGGATGCAGCGCGACGAAATGGAGGGAGTCATTGCCCATCGGAGGCTTCGGGGCCTCCCATGCCGGCTGCGGCATCACGACGCCATCACGAATGACCCGGAGTCGCCCCGGCTGCTCCGTGACCAGGATCGTCTTGTCGTCCGGGAACGCGATGCTCCACGGGTGCACGAGTCCTGTCGCCACGGCTGACACCCGGATTCGCTGGCCCGTTTGCGTCGCGAACTCCGCTGGGGGTTGCAGTGCCGGGGGGACCGCGGGGGCCGGTCCCTGGCCACGTTGCGCCAAGATGACCGGGGAGGAGGTGACGAGAGCGGCCGCGATGGTCAGGAATCGAAGTGTGCGAACAGGCATGAGTGCCTCGCTTGAAGTGGACCGAGCCGGCGCATGGTAACACCAACTTGGTAGAGGCCGAACTTCAGGTCGCCCTTTCGGCCAGCAGCCCTTCGATCTCGCGAAGATTCGGGATGCCCGCGATCGCGCCCTCGCGGGTGCAGCTCAGGGCCGCGGCGGCGTTGGCGAAGCGGAGCATCGAGTCGGGGCGGTCTCCGCGCAACAGCGAGTAGATGAGCGCGCCCCGGAAGACATCGCCGGCGCCCGTCGTATCGACGGCAGTCACCTCGAATGCCGGCGCCTCGTGGAGCTCAGTGCCGACCAGCAGCATCGATCCGCGCGGCCCGCGGGTCACGCACAGCATTCCCTCGTGTTGCTGCCGGAGTGCACGGATGGCCTTCTGCGGGTCGGTCTCACCGGTGAGGGCCTGAGGCACGCGCTCGGCCAGCATCGGGAACGTGACGGCTGCCACAAGTTCGGAAGTCCGTTCCGTGACTTGATCGATGTCCGTGGTCACGATCAGTCCCGCGTCGCGTCCGAGCCGCGCGGCGGTGATCGCTGTGTCTTCGTCAACGTTGTCCAGGTGCAGGACGCGCGCGCCGGCGATGGCGTCGCGCGACAGGTCGCCCTGGCGCAGCGCCAACGACGAATCGCGTTGCCACACGATCGTCCGTTCTCCGCTGTGCTCATCGACCAGGACGACGGCATGCCGATTTGGCGCATACCGGACAACGGCATGGCTCGTATCGATGCCGCGCTGTTCGAGCTCGCTGCGAATCAAGCGGCCGTGTTCATCGTTGCCAAACGTCCCCACGTACCGGGCCCGCAGTCCCATCGCGGCACATGTGCACAGCGTCGTCGCGACCTGCCCGCCCAGGAGACGCCGGCAGCCCGTGGCGCGGACCTTGTCCCCGGCGCCGGCCAGCCGCGGCACTCGATAGACGAGATCGACGGAGTTCTCGCCGATCCCAACGACATCGCAGTCGCTCACACCTGCCCTAATTCGTAGAGCGCGATGGCTGCGGCCGTCGCGACGTTCAACGAATCGACGGACGGCCTGATCGGGATGCGGATGCGGAATTCGCAGGCGGCGATCGCGGCGTCGGTCAGCCCCTCTCCCTCATGGCCGAGAACGAGCGCCACGCGTTGCGGCCGCGTTGCCGATGCAAATTCGCGGAGCGGCATCGCGTCGGCGGCAGGTGTCAGCGCGGCCACGGCCCAGCCATCACGCGCGAGCTCACTGAGTGCCATCGGCCACGCGTCGATCGCGGCAAACGGCAGCGTCAGCGCGGCTCCCATCGACGTACGGATCGCCTTCCTGTAGAGCGGGTCGGCGCAGGCAGGACCAGTCAGGACGACATCGGCACCGAACGCCGCGGCGCTGCGAAAGATCGCGCCAACGTTGTCAGCGTCGCCGACACGCTCAAGAACGACCGCGCGGCGCGCGTGCACCACACACGTGCGCCAGTCCGCCGGCGTCGGCCGCTCGCCGCTGGCCAGGCAGCCACGATGGACGTTGAATCCGGCGACGCCGTCCATCACCTCTTTCGGAACGATGAACACCGGCACTTCCGGCCGTGCACGAAGCACGTCCTCGACGGCTTTCTCCGCGCTTGGCGTCACCAGGACCGCCCGTGGCACGAAGGCGCTCTCCGTCAGCAGCCGGCGGACGACCATGCGGCCTTCGGCGATGAAGAGCCCGCGCGTGAGCGCAAGCTCCGGCTCGCTGACGGCGCGGAAGTCCGACAAGCGGCTGTCGGTGGGATCGTCGACGTAGATGAGACTCACGAGCCGACGAGACTACAACGGCGGGCAGACCTCTCCAAGGAATCCACCCCCGCCGCAGTACTTCACGTCCTGTAATTGAATCGCCAGGCCGTCCGGGTCGGTGAAGTACAGCTCAGGCGTTCCACCTTCGGCGCCGCCGCGGTTCGGCATCCGCAGGGAGATATAGGTGACGAGCGGATTGCGCCCCTGGCCGTCCTGCTTGGTCAGACCGTAGTCGACGAGCTGCTGGGTGACCTTGGCCGGATCGAAATCGTTCATCGACATGCATGCGTGATCAACGCCTGCCCGTGCCGGACCGAGCCCGCGTCCCGGCGCGCCTGCGGCGGCGGGCGGCGCCCCGGCGCCAGCAGGATTTGCCGGTGGGGCTCCGGCGCGCGGCGCCGCAGCGGGGCCGCCACCACGCGTCGGACCACCCGCATTGCCGGTGAACATCAGGAAGTGGACGCCGTCGCCAACTCCCCACGCGGGCGTGGCGGCCTGGTAGGCCTGCGGCTGGAATCCGAACAGTTCCTGATAGAAGGGGACGGTCCTGGGATCGTTGGCGTTGATGGTGAAGTGGCTCATGTCGGTGACGGCCATGATCCCCTTGCGCTTCGACGGCTCGATGGTGCGGCACACATTGCCCTGCGCACCGGACCCGCCGCAGTAGCTGACGTCGTGCATCTGGAAGACGACGCCGCTCGGGTCGGCAACGAACAGCTCGCGCGTACCGTCGCCGGATCCTCCGAGGTCGGCTTTTCGCGTCCGCACCAGGTACTGCATCGCGGCCGGCTTGTCCGTGCCCGCGGCCGCTGCGGCCACGCCATGCTCGCCCAGCGTCTTCACCGCGCGATCGATGTCGAAGCGCTCGACGGCAAAGCCGAGAGCGCTGATGCTCGGGCGCTCTCCAGCCGCCGCCGGCCGGAGTTCGAGGAACTTCGGTCCTGCGCCAATGCGCAGCAGCACCGTGGATCCCTGTCGCGCCTGAACCGGCATCCCGAACAGGCCCTGATAGAAGTCGAGCGACTTCGCAACGTCAGAGACCGTCAGCGTCAACTGACTGAGACCCGTGGCGTGAAATGGCGCCGTGCTGCCCTGGGCGATGAGCCGCGGCGCGTACGCCAGTGCGGGCACTGTGAGTAGAAAGCTTCTGCGATCGATCATCGTCACACCACAATCCTTATTCCTGTTTAAGCCTTAGGCCTTAGGCCTTAGGCCTTGGCCCCTAGGCCTGCCGATCAGGCTCCTGCAGCGGCACGTCGCTCCGTGCCTTTGTAGGTCCCGAGGATTCGCGTCCACTTCGCGAACTCCGCGAGATGGGTCAGCGCGCGCGCGCACATCAGATCGTCGCGGCGTGCTTCGAGCTCCACGTAGAACAAATACTCCCAGGGACGGCCGCGGATCGGCCGGCTTTCAAGCTTCGTGAGATTGATATCGCGCAGCGCGAACACGCTTAGCGCCTTGAACAGCGCACCCGGCGTGCTGGGCAGCGCGAAGACGATCGTCGTTTTGTTCGCATCCGGAGGCGGTGTGCCGCCGATGATCGCAAAGCGCGTGATGTTGTACTCGTAGTCCTGCACGGCCTCCTGCAGGACCTCGAGGCCAAAGACTTCGGCGGCACGGCGGGAGGCGAGCGCCGCCGCATTCGGCAGCTTCTGTTCGGCGACGAGCTTCGCGCCGCCGGCGGTGTCGTACACCGCTTCCACCGTCGCGCCGAGGTCCTTCAGGTAGCGTTCACACTGGGCCAGCGCCTGCGGATGCGAGTAGACGATCTTCACGTCTTCCAGTTTCGTTCCCGGCAGCGCCTGCAGGCAGTGGACGACATCGAGCTCCACTTCGCCGGTGATGCCCAGTTCATGCTCGAGCAGCAGGTCGTAGTTGCGGTGGATCGTTCCGCCGATCGAGTTTTCCAGCGGCACCACGCCGTGCGTTGCCCGTTTCTTGACGACCGCTTCGAACACCTCGTCGAAGCTCTTGCAGGGCAGCGTCTCGGTGTCCGCGCCGCCGAATTGCAGCGCGGCCGCTTCACTGTAGGCGCCAGGCTCTCCCTGGTATGCAAGTCTCACGATTGCTCCCGCTCCTCCCGAATCACTCGGGCCTGTCCCCGGACATACGCGCCAGCGATGAGCGCCGGCGGCGTAATCAGCAGCATCGCCAGCCGCACCCACATCGGTGGCAGCATCAGGTTCGGCGCGGACGACGCGCCGATCATCGCAACGGTAAAGAGCGCTGCGGTCCCTGCGGCGTGCTGAAGCTCTCGCGTCCCGGCGAGTTTACCAAGCACATACCCCGTGAGCAGCGCCGCGAACCCGTGCGAGATGACGGTAAACGTCAGCACCATCGGGCGATTGCGGACCGCGATGTAGGTGGCTTCGTCTTTGAGCGGCTGCTGCGCGAGCGCCTGCACCAGCGTTTTCTCGAGCGTCTGATCGATGAATCCGAGGAGCAGAAGGCCCAGAACGACAACCCCGACGCTGCGTGCGATGCTCATCCCGCCCATTAGAAATAGAGTCCGTGAATCACCGACGCCACCACGGACAGGAGTGACAACGCCAGGAGACCGATCGCGACCACCAGATGATCGATGCGTTCGGGCTTCAGCGGATCGAGGAATCGCGCAACGAGATAGCCGCCACCGAAACCGCCAAAGTGCGCGTAGTTGTCGATACCCGGAATCAGGAATCCCATGATCAGCAGCATCGTCACGTTCGACATCGCGTAGCTGCGCGCCATCCCACTGCCGCTGCGATGGCCATACGCGAGGATGGCGCCGATCAAGCCGGAAATGGACGCCGAGGCTCCGACGGTGAATTGGCCGCCGCGCAGGATGAAGATCGCTGGAAAGAATTCACCAGCGACGGAACTCAGCGTAAACCCGGCGACGCCGCCGATGACATAAATGATCACCATGCGGCCGGGACCATATAAATCGGCGGTGGCCGGCGCGAGCACCCTCGCGGCCATCATGTTGAAGAAGATATGCAACAGTCCGGCATGCAGCCAGCCAGCGCTGAACACGGTCCACCAGCGTCCGAACTGGAAGACGGGAAGCGACCCGCTGGCACCGAAGAGAAACATGGCCACCGGGTTCGGCGAGAACAGGGCGAACAGATTGCCGGTCTCGATGTTGCCCTGCGAAAACACCAGCATCAGGGCGTAGACAACGAGACAGGTGCCGATCAGAAACGGTGCAAAACCGAGGTCATGGCCCAGGGCTCGAAACGCCGGCGCCCAACCCCACAGGCCGGGGTTGCGCCGGCCGCAGTTGTAGCAGCGGTCGTCACCGACAGCGACCAGCACGCCGCATGAGGTGCAGATGACAGAGCCCGTTCGCTGGCGCCTGAACACGAGCTCGATGATACTTTTAGTTGACCACTATGAAGATCATTGTCGCGATCACGGGTGCCACCGGCGCGATCTACGGCGTCCGGATTCTGCAGCGGCTGCGGGACGCCGGCGCCGAGACGCATCTGGTGATCAGCCGCTGGGGCGCACGCACGCTGCTCCACGAGACACCGTACTCGCGGGAGCAGGTCGAAGCGATGGCGGACGTGAGTTACGCGCCCGGGGATATGGGCGCAGCCATTTCGAGCGGGTCATTCCGCACCGACGGGATGGTGATCGCGCCCTGCAGTGCGAAGACGCTTGCAGCCGTCGCACACGGGTTCGGTGAAAACCTGGCGCATCGCGCCGCGGACGTCATTCTCAAGGAGCGACGCAAGCTCGTGCTGATGGTGCGAGAAGCGCCGCTCAGTGACATCCATCTCGAGAACATGCTGAAGCTCTCGCGCATGGGCGCCGTCGTCCTGCCGCCGATGCCGGCGTTCTATAACCATCCCCGCACCGTGGACGATGTGGTGGACCACACGGTATCGCGTGTGCTCGATCAGTTCGGCCTGGATGTCAGCGGAGTGGAACGGTGGTCGGGTGAAATGGGCGTCGGCGTCGACGATTAAGCGATCCCGTCATCGATCGTCATTCATCGCCCATCGATGCGAGCGTGCGCTTTGTCTTTTCCAGTGCACGCTCGGCGTCTTCAACCTCCTGAGCCGCCGCTTCCGCGGAGGCCGCAACCGCGCGAGCCTTCTTCCGCGCCTCATCCGCATGCGCCGTGGCTCTTTCAAGCTGCTGTTCCGCCCTCTGCTTGTCCGCGTCCGCTTCCTTGGCGAGCGCGGCGGCTTTCTTCAAATCCTCTTCCGCCCGCTGAGCGGCTTTACGGGCGTCGCGCAGGGTCTGCTCATCCTTCTGAACTGCGGCCTTCGCGGCAGCGATCGCGGCTTTGTGTTCCGCCTCACGCGCCTTCGCGTCGCCGTCGCCCTTCCTGGCTGTGTCCTTTCGTGGCGGCTTCTTGTGCTCGAACGGGATGATTCGTGTTGGACCCGCGCCACGCTCTGATCGTCCGAATTGAGGCACGAGCGCAGCCAGCGCTTCAAAGCCTGGCGGCTGCACATCGTCCACGAGGCGTCCGGCCTGCGGCGTATCGGGTATGCCTGCGTAAGTCGAGAGCGCCTCGAGTGTCGTCGTGATGCGCCGCATGGTGTCCGGTGCGCCTGTATTGCCGGCATCCGCGAGCAGCTGCGCGGTGTGAGTCGCGAGTTCAGAAAGGGCAGCGCGTCTTGCTTCGAGCGGGGTGCGGAGGTCGGCCGCCTTTCCAGAGAGCTGGGCGGTCTGGGCCTTGCGAAACCGCTCACCTGCGTCCAGGAGCCGATCGAAGACGATGCGGTGCTTCCAGAAGAGTTGATTGACGGCCCAGGCGGCGACCGACGGTTTCGTGAGCGACTTGACCCGCTCGGCGCCCTCGACGTCTCCCGCCTTTTTGAGCCTCGTCGCCAGCGCATTCCGGGCGGCGGTAAATTCCGTCAGCGGCAATCGAAAGAGCGCTTCCTCATTGTCATCTGCGCTCTTTTTGCTCTTCGACTTTTCCACTTTTCAACTTTTCCAGTTTTCCACTTTTCCAACGCGCCTGACCTAGTCTGTCACACCCTCCCGCTAGAGTTTCCGTAGGGGGATGTGAGCCATGGCGCAGGCATTTCAGCGTGTGGATCGGGATCAGTCTAGTCAGCAGAGTCAACACCCGAGTCAGCAGGGTCAACAACTCGCGTTACACAACGGGTGGATGGCGGCTCTTCGGCGCTCGACCGCGGCTGCTCCAGCCAGCCGGCCGGCGCTCTGCGCGGGCTGCCGTGAGAGGGAAGCCCGCTATGGCTTCCGAGACGACGAGGACGATCCGACGACGGAGCGGCCACGGACGCTATGTTTCTCATGCTTTCGGGTGGAGTTGACGCGGCGTCAGGCGGTGCGAGATCGGCTGGCTCGCGGGTGGAATGGGCAGCAGGTGTCGTTGCCGCTCGAGGAAACGCTGAAGACGCTCACGCAACGCCGCCGCCGCGCGCAGATCGCCGCGCGACACGCACTCGGTCTGTAACGACTCGAACGCCTAGTCGCGACTCAGCTTCTCGATCCGCGCCCATTCCTCGTCGGTCACGGGCATCACGGAGAGTCGCGACATTCGGACGAGCGGGAAGCTCGCGAACGCGCGGTCGGCCTTGATCTCGGCAAGCGTCACCGGCCGCGGGAGCTTCTTCACCGGCGCGATATCCACCACATGCGCTTTGCCCGACGCATCCTTCGGGTCCGGATACGCGTCGCTGGCAGCGGTAGCGATGGCGACGATCGCCTTCTCCTTACCCGTGTGGTAGTAGAACACCCGGTCGCCGCGCTTGAACGAGCGCAGGTGCTTCTGCGCCAGCGGGTTCCTCACTCCCGCCCAGATCGTTGTCTTTTCCTTGACGAGCTGGTCGTACGAGTAGTGCTCCGGTTCTTCCTTCACCAGCCACTGCGCCATAAAACGAATCATACCGGCAGGCCCGCCTCGCCCGGCGAGGCCCGATGGGACGCGCCCTACTTCGGCCTTCGTGAACCGGCGACTTTCATCCGGATCTTGAACAGGTGGGTGCAGGCGGTGATGTAGAGACTGCGAAAGTCGGCGTCGCCGAACGCGTCGTTGGTGGCGCAGACGCGCGGCCGCGGCTCGTAGCCAGGCTGCGGTAGATGCAGTCTGCCGAGCGGTTGTCCTGCTGGTGAAGTGATTTGCACGATGCCCGGCGTGCCGCCGCTGGTCGTGTAAAGATTGCCGCGCTCGTCGGTCTTCATGCCATCGACACCGTGCGCGACAAACAACCGTCCGTTGGTGATCGTGTCATCGGGCAGCACGTCGTAGCGCATCGTTCCACGCGTCCCGGCCGTGACATACAGAGTCTTTTCGTCAGGTGACAAGGTGATGCCGTTGCCGAATGCGCCGGGCGTGTCCTTGTCGCTGAGGAGCAGCGTCGCCGTGCCATTTTTGATGAGGAAGGTTCCGCTGTACGGGATCTCGCGCGCCGGATCCTTGTCGGCGCCGCGGAGTCCCCAGACGGTGTCGGTGAAGTAGACGGATCCGTTCGACTTCACGACCAGATCATTCGGACCGTTGAAGCGCTTCCCCTCATAGCGATCGGCCAGGATCGTTCGCGTGCCGTCCTTCTCCAGGCGAAACACCGTGCGGTCGTTCATGGCGGTGACGACGAGGCGGCCCTGTGGATCGAGGGCCAGCCCGTTCGAGCCGATCAGCAGAATCGGCACGCGGCCTGCGACCGTCTGCGCCCCGACCGTCGACACGTCGCGTCCGGTGTAGCCACTGCGCTCGAGGAAGACGGACAGCGGCTTGCCTTGCTGCCACCGATAGATCACGTTCGCGGCGTTATCGCTGAAGAGCAGGAAGCCGCCCGACGGGTCGGGCATCCACACCGGACCTTCGGTCAAGGCGAACCGGTCGCCGAGCGTCTCGAGCTGCGCGTTCGCGTCGACGATGGTATCGAGCGCCGGATCGAGTCTTTCAATCCTGAACGGCGTGCCGTCCGGCGACTGCGCATGGAGCAGGACCGCAGAACACAACGCCAGCACAACGAGGGGACGCTTCATGTCGCGGGATAATACCTTCGATTTCCGTCGAGGTCTTCGTGCTGCGTGATCGCATTCGTCCCGACGTCCGCGTCCTGTTTGTCGGCATCAACCCCGGCATCCGCTCGGCGTTGACCGGGCATCATTTCGCCGGATTCTCGAACCGCTTCTGGAAGCTGCTGTACGAGTCGGGCCTGGTGCCCGTGCGGATCGGGTACGAAGAGGACGACCGGCTGCCGGAGTGGGGATTCGGTATCACGAACATCGTGCCGCGCGCGACGCCGGGCATCGACACGCTCGAGAAGGAGGAATACGTGGCGGGCCGTGCGCGGCTGCGGCGTAAGATTCTTCGCTATCGCCCCGAGGTCGTGGCTGCCGTCGGCGTGACGGTGTTTCGGGCCATGTTTCCTGAACGGCGTGGGGCGGTGTCGCTCGGACTTCAGCCCGAGCAGATCGGCGGCTCGGCCGTTTTTGTGCTGCCGAATCCCAGCGGCCGCAACGCGAATTACAGCTATAAGGAGATGCTGGCCGCGTACTGTTCGCTGGCAGACGTGCGTCAGACTTTACACGGCAAAGGCCTTTAGTTAACATGTCCAACGTGCCACCGAACCGCACCGGCGTCGCGCTCAACGAGCGCGCCATCGAATCGCTCGAGTTCATCCGCACGACCATGGCGCGCAGCGCGCCATTTACCGCCGTCTCGGGAGCGGGCGGGATCGCGATGGGTGTGCTGGCCCTCGTGGCAGCCGCGTTCGCCCGATCGTCCTCCTCGAACGAGCAATGGCTCACGGTGTGGGTCGCGTGTGCGGCCGTTGCCGTTCCCGTCGGGTTTGTGCTGATGCGCGCGAAGGCGCGGCGTCACGATCTGACCCTGTGGTCTGCCGCGGGGCGCCGCTTCGCGCAGGGCTTCGTGCCCGCGATCGCGGCGGGCGCCGTGTTGACGTTCGCGCTCGTGCGTGCCGGCGCGGTTGATCTCGTGCCGGCGGTGTGGCTGTTGCTCTACGGAGCCGGCGTGCTCGCGGGTTCGTCGTCCAGCGTCCCGGTGCTCGCGTGGCTGGGCGCGCTGTTCATGGTGCTGGGCAGCGTCTCACTGTTCACCCCGTCCGAGTGGCGGGATCTCTGGCTGGCATCGGGGTTCGGTGTCCTGCAAATCGCATTCGGTGCATATATCGCGAGGAATCATGGCGGCTAAACGTTCAGCAGCAGCGGCTCGGGTCGACCCTCCGGAGGTTCAGCGCACGGTTCGCGCACCGGCGGCAGCGACGGCCACGCGCGCGGCCGGCCTCGATCGGCTGGTCCACGATCGCACGCGGCTCGCAATTGTGACCGCGCTCTCTGTGAATGCCTCGCTCAGCTTCACGGAGCTGAAGGGGATCACCCAGACCACGGACGGCAATCTCAGCGTGCATGCCCGGAAGCTGGAAGAAGCGGGCTATGTGTTGTGCACGAAAGGGTTTGAAGGGCGGCTCCCGAAGACGGAATTCAGCCTGACCGATGCTGGTCGCCGCGCGTTCAAGAAGTACCTCGATCACATGGAAGCGATCATTCAGCACGCGCGCGGGAAAAAGTAGAGTCGCCTCGCCCGCCCACGGCACCCACTTTGCGATATCGCACGGCGTGGGCCCGACGCCGGTTGTTGCCGTCATTAATACCAACCCCGATCTCGTGGAGTTGTTCAAGGTGCGTATCGAGGCGGCTGGCTTTGTCGTCCTCCTTATCCACGTCGCCGAGATTCGCGCGGGCCTGGATATCGGGTCGGTCGTCGAGCAACACGACCCGACCGTGATCGTCTATGACGTCGTTCCGCCCTACGAGAGAAACTGGCGCTTCCTGCAGCACCTGCGCGGGACTGTGCTCCAGAACCGTCGATTCGTACTGACGACACCGAACGAACGTGCGCTGCAGTGCGTCGTCGGCAGGGACGAGTCGGTCTACGAAATTATCGAAGGCGAAGGGGAGATGGATGCGGTGGTGCAGGCCGTGCGTGAAGCCGCGCGATCGCGGCCGACAAAGTAGCGCCTCGTTCAGCGCCGGGCCGCTTGAATCAGTTGACGTGTGACGTCGGCGGCGGGGATGTCCCGGCACCCAGTCGCGTTCTGGCCGGACCAGAGTGGTGAGAAGTCGCCCGAGCCGCGCTGCTCGGCGGCGGTGCGCAGCGGGAGCACGGCGCTGGTCGCCAGAGGAAACGGCGGAACCGTGTCGGACATCGGCCCGATCTCGCGCATGAAGCGGTTGACGATGCCGCGCGCCGGGCGTCCGGTGAAGAGGTTCGTGAGCGCGGTGTGACGTGAGGCGTCGCTTCGGAGTGCGGCGCGGTGTACTGCGCTGGTCGTCGCTTCCGGACACAACAGATACGCAGTGCCGACCTGCACAGCGGATGCGCCGAGTGCCAGAGCGGCGGCAACGCCCGAGGCATCAGCGATGCCGCCAGCGGCGATCACCGGAACGCGGACGGCATTCACGATCTGCGGCACGAGGGCGAATGTGCCGACCTGCGTGGTCAGGTCGTCTGAGAGAAAGACGCCGCGATGACCGCCGGCCTCGATGCCCTGCGCGATGATCGCGTCCACGCCGCGGGCTTCGAGCCACCTCGCTTCGTCCACCGTGGTCGCCGACGACAACACCCTGGCTCCCCACCCGCGCACACGCTGCAGCAGATCCGACGAGGGCAGACCGAAGTGAAAACTGACGACGGCCGGCTTGAACTCGCTCAGCACGTCGGCCGCCTCGTGCGAGAACGGCGCGCGTCCCGGGCCTGACGGCACGGTGCTGATGTCGATCCCGAACTCGTCGTAGTAGGGGCGCAGCAGGGTACGCCACGTCGCCTCGTGATTCGGGTCTGCGACCGGCGGAGTATGGCAGAAGAAGTTCACGTTGAACGGCTTGCTGGTGGCTGAGGCGAGTGCCGCAAGCTCCGCCCGCATCGTGTCCAGCGAGAGCATGGCGCAGGGCAGCGATCCAAGGCCTCCGGCGTTGGAGACCGCAATCGCCAGGGCGCTGCTTTGAACGCCCGCCATCGGCGCCTGGATGATCGGCAGTTCGGTGCCGAGCAGCGCGTGAGTTCCCTCCATCCGCATCGATACGGGTCTCCGGGGAGTTCAGGCAGGGGAGTTGGGGGAGTTTCTCGGGCGCAGGTGTTCAGGACAGACCGCGACGAAGCAACGAAGTTCGACGCTGACTCCGACCACGTGCTTCGCGATATTCGGACACCCCGGCCAGTCGCAGATGTACTCGGAGAGCGTTTGCTCCTCGGTATCTGGCGAAGGCAGGGAACGAAGCGTTACGCGAGGCACTCGAGCTGTTTAAATTGTAAGGGTAAGCACATCGTTCAAGAGCGCCTTATACTGGGCGCTCGGCCGTACCGTGATCTGGAGAGATGTCCGAGTGGTTGAAGGAGCACGCTTGGAAAGCGTGTGTAGGGGAAACTCTACCGTGGGTTCGAATCCCACTCTCTCCGCCACACCTTAGTCGCTGATTGCCCCGCGGCCCGCGGGGTGAATTGATCGGCCGAATGAGCGGGTCGACGCGTTCCCTCGGGAGCCTGCTCACCGTACGCCGTGAGTCCTCACGGTAACTGTCATCAGATCAACATTCATGCGGCCCGGCGTCCGTCAGAGACTGCAGTTCTGACACGCGGCCAAAGACTTGCTCGTTGGAGGCATTGGGGCCGGTCTCGCGGTAGTGCGCGCGGCTCCAGGACGAGGATGAGATGAACCTCCCGAGCTTTCCGAATATCGACTTGTTCTCAGCCGGCATCAACGCCTTGAACGGCGTGCTTGTCGCCCGCCATCCGTCGCACGATCGCGGCTACACGCTGATGGGACTGTTGATCATGGCCTTCTTTGGCGGCATCGGCGGTGGAGTAACACGCGACATCCTGCTCAATGAGATTCCCTCGCCGCTCTTCGACCCGACCTATCTGGTCGTCTGCCTGCTGATGGGTCTGTTGGGCCTGGCGATCTATCGGTACGCGGCGTCCCGCGAGGAACAGTTCCGCACGAAGACGTTGGCATTCTTCAAATCGTTCACGCTGCCGTGGTTCGCTATTCTCGGCGCGCACAAGGCGCTCGAGCACGACCTCGGGATCTTCGCGGCCGTCGTCGTCGGCGTCCTTGCGACCACCGCTGGTGGTGTCCTGATCGATCTGTTCTCACGTGTCACTCCGGACGTCGTGATGCCATCGGAGCACGTCGTGACGACGGCGGTACTGGCGAGTCTGGTCTACGCGCTCATCGCGCTCTACGCGACAGGCATCGTCTTCACGTACGCGACCCTGATCTCGGTTCTGGTGGCGTTCCTGTTTCGGGTGTTTGCCGTTCGGGACCACTGGCCGCAGATTGTTCCGTTCTCTGCATCCGATACAGGCGGCAAGCGTGCGGCGTGAAGGCGACAGGGTGAAGAGGAGTCAATGATGGACGAGGTGTTCGTTCGGTTCACGAATGATCTGCTGGAGAGAACCAGCGGGCCCATGAAGTTCAGACTGGTGCTTCAGCCGGCCATGGCGGCGTTTTTCGCGATTCAGGCCGGCATGGCCGATGCCAGAGCGGGCAGATCGCCGTATTTCTGGACGCTCGTGACGGGCCGGTCTGCACGCGAACCCCTGCTCGAGAGCGGCTGGAAGAGCGTCGGCAGAGTGTTCATACTCGCCGTCTTGCTCGATGTCGTATATCAGCTGTATGTCTTCCGATTCGTCTACCCGATGGAGGCGTTCACGGTCGCCCTCGTGCTGGCCATCCTGCCGTACCTGGTGCTGCGCGGACTCGTGACCCGCCTGGTCCGCTCGAATCGCGTGCGCAACTGACGAGGCTCTCAGCCGGAGGAGGCGTGAATGGATTCGGCATCGACCGAGATGTCGGCTCGTCAAACAGGCATGTCGTTTCAGCGAACACGAATGAGCGCGGATCGAACGCTGATGTCGGTGATTCGAACGTCGCTATCGCTCATCGGCTTTGGCTTCACGATCTTCCAGTTCTTTCACGAGCTCGCAGACTCCGGTACGCTCAAGGCGCAGTCGGGCGCGCCGCTCAATTTCGGCGTGACCCTCGTGCTGCTCGGTGTCTGTCTCCTCGTCGTCGGCATCGTCTATCAGGTTCGATTCATGGCGGGCCTCGGCAAGTTGCGAGAAGCCATGAAAGCGCAGGGCCTCATCCACGGTCAGAGCGAGTTCCCTGTGTCCTACACGATGGTCGTTGCGGTGTTGTTGCTCCTGCTGGGCATGATCGCCGTGGTGAACATGACGCTCGACATTGGACCGTTCGGGCGGGACGCGCGGTAACCAAAAACGAAACGCGGCGGGTCGTACCGGCTGCGCGCGGAGTGGGATCGCCGATTAAGACGACGGCAGGTAGCGAGGAAAGCCGAGAGCCCGTGCCACCCGGTGTCGGGTCGCCATCGATCGAACAGCCGAACGGAATTCCCCGGCGTCGAATTCCCAGTCCTCATTCAGCTCAAAGCTCGCCGCGAGCTCGCGGGCATGTTGAGCGCGCAACGGCTCCGCTCGCAGCCAGGGCGCCGTGTCTGTGCGTTCGCACCACGCCGTCAGCGCCCGGAATCGGATAAGCCAGACCAGGGCCCGGTTCGCGTCCTCGACAAACCGCTGACAGACGTCGTCGATTGACACGGACGCATTCAACTGCAACTCGCAGGTGAATTCCGGCACCGTGAGCGTTGCCACGTCAGACGGACTCGTCGGGAACGGGGTGGTCACCGCCATCGATAGCCGCCGCGTTGCACGTCGCTCCGCCGAGAGGCGTTCCAGACCTCTCCGCACCCGCCGCATCGCCAATATGAATTCTCGTCGGGGTTGCGCGAAGTGGTCGTGATCGAGGCGGACTGACACGCCGGACATGTCGTCGGCAGCGTCACCACTCGTGCCTGCGTTGACCGATTCCCGCTGCCGCTCCAGGAGTCGTACGAGTTCATGGGGCTGACGCCTCGGCGGACCGTGCAACGAAGGGAAGGTCAATGGCCACAGGGCCCCTCACGCAAAAGGCTTTGGTGAGGGCTCGGCCGGAGTGGCCCAGAGCTCAGAAAAGCAGGAAGGTTGATTATAGGTGATTACAGTCCAAGCCGAACGTAATGGCGGCGAATGACGGCGTAGCACTCACACGACGCCGCTTCGAGTTGCCGGCGGCGGAGGACGCGCATGCGTCCGTAGCCGCTGGAGACCAGTCCGGACTCTTGAAGCGCATGAAGAACGACGCTGACGGTGGGCCGATGCACACCAAGCATGATGGCGAGGAATTCGTGCTTCACCGGAAAGTCGTCGGCATCGACACGGTCGTGTGTCTGCAGCAGCCACCGGCAGCAGCGTTGCGTGACGTCGTGCAGCGCATTACAGGCGGTGCACTGCATCGTCTGTAAGAGTGTCGCCTGCGCGTAGAGCGCCATCAACTCGCGAAACGTACCCTTGATCGCCGTCTCCCTCATGAAGAAGGAAACGGGCAGCGCGGCCACGACCCCACTCGCGACCTGCTGGAACGTCGGTCCATTACCTGATCGATCTCCAAGAAACACGCCGACGCCGAGCATGCCTTCACGCCCGACCGTCGCTACCTCAACCAGCGCACCGCTGCGCATCCGGTTCGTGATCGAGAACACTCCGTCGTTGGGAAAGTACACGTCGCTGATCGGACGCCCATGCGGTTGGAGCGTGTCCCCGGTGACGGTCGACTGCAGACGCAGGTGCGTGGCGATTCGCTTGTACTCAGCCGTCGGCAGCGCCGCCAGGAGACGGTTCCGCAGCGGCGTACCGTCAGGAAGTACGCGCGTGGGTGAGTGGGGCCGCCTCCGCATGACGTCTCCTCGGAATCGACCTGAAACAGGTTCAGGTGCTTCGATGAGACTGGAGGGGCGCGGTCGATGCAACCGCGGGCACAGCTCAGAAAAGCGTGAAGCGCAAGCCTACCACGCCGAAGTATGCTCCTGAGAATGTACGCTAGACTACATTCCGCCCGCCAGACTGGTGCCACGTCAGTGACGTCGCCTCAGCCTCCGAGCTTCCGGCAGTCGCCGTCAACAAGCTGCCGCGCAGGAGCGTGACGATGTCGAGCGCAGTGTCCAAGCCTCTCGTGTTTCACTCGCCGGTGCCATCCGTGCGCCCGACAGGTCCAGTGACCGTGCACCTGGTGAACCCGAGCCATTTGTCATTCGGTGTCGGCGTCATCACGCCGCGCTGGCTGTTCGTACTGGCTGCGGCCACGCCAACCGCCTACGGGCCGCCACGCATCGTCGATGAAACACTCGAGGCGCTCGATCTCGAAACGATCCAGCCCGGTGACATCGTCGGAATCGGGATCCACACTGGCAATGCGCTGCGTGGTTATGAGATTGGCACTGCGGTGCGGGCGCGCGGCGCGACGGTGATCTTCGGCGGCATCCACGCCACCCTGTATCCGGACGAAGCGCAGGAACGTGGCGCCGCGCATGCCGTGGTCTCCGGCGACGGCGACGTCGTGTGGCCGATGGTGATCGAACATGCCGTGCAGGGCACGCTGCAGTCACGCTACGACGGCGGACGCGTGGATGCCGACAAGTTCGTTCCCGCGCGCTGGGATCTGCTGCCGGAAGGGCGATACATGTGGGGCTCGGTGCAGACGGTGCGCGGCTGCCCGAAACACTGTTCGTTCTGCTCGGTGTGGCGCACGGACGGGCAGAAGCCGCGGCAGCGCGCCGTGGACAGCGTCGTCTCCGAGATTGTGGAGCTGCGGCGGCGGGGGTACCGCTTCGTCGCGCTTGCGGACGACAATTTCTACCCGGTCACGCTGGCCGATCTGGCCATGGCGGAGCGTCAGAACAACACGGCGCGCCTCGAACAGTTGCGCGGCCTACGGGCGGAGCGATTCGAGTTGATGGAACGGCTGGCGAAGCTGCCACGCGACATGGTGTTCTTCACCCAAATCACGATGGAAGCGGCTGAGGACGGTTCGTTCCTCGACGCCATGCGTAACGCGAATATCAAGGGGGCGCTCGTCGGCGTCGAGGCGGTGACGCCCGAAGGCCTGAAGGACGTGTACAAGGGGTTCAACCAGGCGGGCGAGGCGCTGGTGGATCAGCTCAAGAAGTTCCGGCAGCACGGCGTTTATGTTCTTGGCTCATTCATCTTCGGATTGCCCAGCGATCGCGCGGCGACGTTCGACGCGACGGCCGACGTCGCCGAGCGCGCGGAGCTCGCTTTCGCCCAGTTCGTCATGCTGACGCCATATCCTGGTACCGTCGATTTTGCGGCGTGGGAAAAGAAGGTCGGCGAGGAGGTCGAGAAGGTGGCCGGCATTCCGATCACCCGGCACTGGCTGATCCCACAGGAGAAACGACCGAAGGTCTACTCGCCGCATCCGGTGATGACGCCCGACGAAATCCGCTCGCGGACGCAGGCGGTGTGGGATCGGTTCTACAGTCTGCGCCGTGTCTGGGAGCGTTCGAAGTGCACGCCCACGCTGAAGTCGCGCGTCGCGTTTGTGCTGCTGTCGAAGCTGTATCGGCAGATGTACGCGAACACGGGGATTGCCACCGACAGCGCGCGCGTGAGTCGAGCGAACAGGTGGGCCCGGCTCATCGCGCGGCCGTGTCGCCGACTCTTCGTCGCCAGGCCGTTACCGGAATTGAGCGCATAGACGCGCCCGGCTGGACCGATCGAGTGTTGCGGCACTCCGGATCGCGAGGATCCGGGAGTGCCGCAGCCACGTTCTTACCTTACCAGCGCGATTCGCGACGCTGACGGCCGCCACCGCCGCCGGCGCCGAACCCGCCACCGCCGCCGCTGCCACGCGCCGCCATCGGCCGCGCCTCGTTGACGGTGAGGTTGCGTCCACCGTACTGATGCTTGTCCAGCTCGCTGATCGCCTTACGCGCGCCTTCGGCATCCTGCATTTCGACAAACGCAAATCCGCGCGCCTGACCAGTGGCGCGATCGCGGACGATGTTGACGCTGGCGACCTGTCCTGACGCTTCGAACAGCGTCTGCAGATCCGCTTCGGTGGCTTCGTACGGCAAATTACCAACGTACAGCTTGGTGCTCATGAACTAACTCCTGCATCTCGATGGATGCGCTGAATCTGATACAGGCTCGAGCGGAATGCTCGGGGTCGAAACGCAGGAGAGGCGAGAAACTCGGATCTGATGCGGAAGGCCGGAAAGCGCTGCTGTCAGAAAGGCAGTACAAGTCTAACAGGTTTTCCACGTTTCTGCGTGGTACACTGCTCACGCTGTCCTGAGCCTCCCGTCATTCTACGGGTTCCTCACCATGGCCACGAGGAACCCGATGGTCTCACGTCCAGCTGAAGTCAATGCGTACGAATTCATTGTGGTCTGTGCCTTGCGCGCCCAGCAGTTGCTGGCCGGCTGCACGCCACGACTTCCAGGTGAGCACACCCCTATGGTGATGGCCCAGATGGAAGTGGCAGGTGGTCACGTATCGCGGGCGGACGTTCTGGACATCGAGGCGCCCAAGCAGTGTGGCTGGCAACGCTGATCGCCCGCCATCGACTCCTACCCGGAAGCCGACCCAAGAGTGGATGATGCCGCTCGAAGCGCCCTCATCGAGAGCGCGCGCACGATGACTCCGAGCCCGATCAGCAACAGCGGCCCTCCGTAAACGATTCCGACGTACGTCCAGTCGATCGGCTCCGCCATCAGCGCATGCAGTCCGGCGCCGAAATACGCTGCAGCCGAGACCACCAGCACCAGGATGCCGATCGCAACCGCGAGCGGCGTCGACTGCGTCATCTGAAATGGCGCGCGCATCCCCTGGCGACGTGCCCGGATGTACGCCAGAGCGATGAAGACAAACGGAATGACCAGCGACAACGACGACAGATCGTTCAGCAGCGAAATGAACGCCTCGGACCCTTTCAGGCCGGCGACGATCGAGAGCAGCGGAACGAGAATCAGCGCCGACACGACGGCTGCCTGAGTCCAGAGCGCGAATTGGTGTGTCCCTGAAGCATCCGCGCTGGTCAGGCGTGATGGGAACGTGCCCCTGGGCGCCTCGGCAAACATGACACGCAGCGGTGACTCGAGCCAGATGACGTAGGCGGCGATGCTCGAGATCACAAGAAACATCGTGGACACGCGACCCACGAGCGGTCCAGGCAGTCCGATCATCTGCGCCCAGCCAACCCACACGTCGTAGATGCCGGTGGCTTTGGTGAGCCGGTCGAGTGGCCATACCAGAGTTGTTGCGATCGTGGAGAGTACGTAGACGAGGCCGATCAGGAGCGTCGAGATGAGGATCGCGCGCGGGAAACTCCGCCGCGGGTCACGTGTCTCCCTGACATATGGGGCAGCCACTTCCGCTCCTGACACGGCAAACAGAAGCCAGGAAAACGTCGCGAAGTATTGCACGTCGAGACGGGGGACCAGGGCCGCCGCGCTGTACGTCGTGGCGCTGGGCCTGAGATGCAACCCCACGGCAACGACCGGAACGATCACCAGCACCCCTATCTGGACCAGGGAGGCCTTGCCGATCCAGTCGGCGAAATGCGAAAAGACTTTGACGCCGCGGCTGGCGACGTACGTTGACGCGAGGCAGAGAAGAAGTCCCAGCGGGGGAAGAAGCACGGTGGCGGTCGTGAAGACGTCGACTCCCGTCACGGCCAGCGAGATCCGGATCGGCAGCCTGCTGAAGACCGACTGCAGATAGACGAGATTGGCGACGAAGTAGGACCAGGCGCCAACGAACGCCCATGTCGCTCCGAGGCCGCGCTCCATGTAGCTGTAGATGCCGCCGCTCTCGGTCGTGTCGGAGGCGAACTCGGCCAGGATCAGGGCCAGCGGCAGAAAATACAGGAAGCCTACGGCGACCCACGAGAGGATGGCCGTGAGCTTCAGCTCAACGAGATTGTCGGGGACATTCGCGAACCCGAAGGTGGTCGTCACGATCAGCATGCTGACGGTCGTAACGGACATCTGGCGACGAACGGGCGCGGTGCTCACCTGGCGATACTAGCCCTGTAACACTCATGCCGGTCGCGACACTTCCTCAGTGACAGCACGAACGTGCGTCCTGAGGAGGTCAAGCGATGGCAAAAATCGACGAAATTGCACCGGATCTATTTCGGATTTCGGTGTTCGTTCCCGAGATCGATCTGCAGTTCAATCACTTCGTCGTCCGCGACGAAGAGCCGCTCCTGTTTCACACGGGCATGCGCCGGATGTTCCCGGCGGTCCGCGAGGCGGTCGCACAGATCATCGACCCGGCCTCGCTGCGGTGGATCAGCTGGAGCCACTTCGAAGTCGACGAATGCGGCGCGTTGAACGAGTGGCTCGCCGAGGCGCCAGAGGCGCAGCCGGTCTGCACCGAGGTCGGCGCGCTCGTGAACCTGAACGACTTTTCCAATCGTCCGCCTCGGGGGTTGCGACCCGACGAGACGATCGACACGGGACGGCACCGCTATCGACTGATCCCGACCCCGCATCTGCCCCATGGCTGGGACGCCGGCGTGATGTACGAAGAGGCGAACGGCATCCTGCTGTGCTCCGACTTGTTCCATCAGCTCGGCGATCGCGAACCGATCACCTCGGACGATGTCGTCGACCGTTTCGGCCAGGCGATTGCGACCTATCAGCAGCATCCGGTGCTGATGGACTACATGCCATTCACCAAAGAGACGCGACGACAGCTCGAGACGCTTGCCGCGCTGAAGCCCCGGGTGATTGCCGCCATGCACGGCTCGTCGTTCGTGGGCGACGGGGGAGCGGCGATGCTGGCCGCGGCTGACGTAATGCAGCAACATCTCGGGGGCGCGAATCGGGTGTCTGCGCATGCTTGACCGGTCGCGGGGACGCTGTGTACCGTCGGGAACATGGAGACCGATGTCCTCCACGTCGTTGCCGACGGAGAGCTGGCGCGGCGCATCGCCGGCCCGCCGGATGGAGGCGCGCAACCAGCGGAAGCGGAGTTGTATCGCCGGTTCGCGCCGCGCGTGCGCTTGTATGGGCGGCGCCATCTGAGAGATGAGGCGGCGGCGCAGGACCTCGCCCAGGATGTGCTGCTGATCGCCATCGAGCGTCTTCGCGCTGGAGCTGTGCGCAATCCGGATGAGATCGGGTCGTTCATTCTGAGCACCGCGCGGCTGACGGCCACCACGCGAAAACGTACGGACACGCGGCGAACGCGCCTGGGCGATCAGTTGCCGGTGACGGAGGCGATCGACGCCGACTTCGTGGACGCTGTCGATCTGCCTCGCATGGCACAGTGTCTCAACACGCTCGAGGCACACGCACGCCAGGTGATCGTGCTCACGTATTACGCCGAGCGGAACGCCGCGCAGATCGCCGAGGAGCTCGGGAGCACGGGCGGCGCCATTCGGATCGCTCGACATCGCGCGATGGAACGTTTGCGAGACTGTATGGGTTTTCGGAGAGCGGCATGACGATGGCTGACTGCACGACTTCGCTGTCCTCTGCGGAGATCTTCGAGTACTGGGCGGGAGAACTGAACCCGCGCGACGAAGAGCGGATCGAGAATCATGTCTTCACGTGCACCAGATGTGCAGCGGCGCTTGCGGAAGGCGAGGTACTGGCCCGTGGCCTGCGCGCGCTCGTGCGCTCAGGAACCTTTCACTCGCTCGTCTCGGAGAGCGTGCTGAACCGGCTCGCGCGCGACGGCGCTCGCATCCGCACCTATTCGCTTCGCCCGGGCGACGTGGTGCCGTGTGCCGTGTGGGCCGACGACGAAGTGGTCGTCACCAGATTGCGCGGCGATTTCTCGGGTGTGGAGGCGGTGTCCGTCGCGGCCACGCTTGCGAACGGACAGGAACTCAGCCGGAGCAACGACGTTCCGGTGCGGCCCGGCCAGGACGAGCTGATCGACGCCATCTCTGCGGAATGGCTCCGGCAATTGCCAGCCACGACCGTGCGGCTGCGTGTGACCACCGGCCATGGGAGTGAAGAACGGCTGCTCGGTGATTACACGCTCGCACACGCCGGGCCTGCGCGTTGAGTGTGCAGCCGGCTGTGAATCGGGACAGCAAGGTGTGCCATCATTCCGCCCGCGTACCAGTGGCTGAGAGAAGATTCCGACACGCACTGGCCGGTATCCTGCTCCTCGTCCTGCTACCCCAGGGTGCCGCTGCTGAAACCGCACCCGCGGTTCGGAAGATCCTGCTCCTGCAGTCCCTCGACCGCGGGAGCATGGTCTTCGACAAATTCACTGCCGACTTCCGCACGGTGCTGCAGGAGCGGACGCGGGAGCCCATCACTCTTGTCGAGTTCGTCGTCGCTCCGGCCGGATTCACTGAAGCGCCGGGGAAACCGATGCTCGACTTCCTGCAGTCGATTTTCGCCGATCAAGCACCCGCGCTCATCGTCACCGTTGGCGGACCGGCAGCGGCCTTCGTCCGCTCGAATCGACAGCATCTGTTTCCGAAAACGCCCGTCCTGTTTTCGGCCGTTGACCAGCGGTACCTGGGCGCCGCGCCGCTGGCGGAGCACGAGACATCCGCCGCCGTTGCCATCGACTATACAAAGGTCCTTGACGACATCCTGCAGCTTCTTCCCGACACGCGGAATGTCTTCGTCGTCACTGGTACCGGACCGTTAAGCAATTTCTGGTACGCGGAGCTCCAGCGCAACTTCGAGCGATACCAGAACCGCCTCAAATTCATCTGGTCCGGCGATCTGTCGTACGAACAAATGCTCCAGCGAGCGGCCACGCTGCCGCGCCACTCGGCGATCTACTACGTCTCGTCCGGTACATTCGCGACCGGCGGGTGGCAGAGCGAGCAACGGACGCTCGCGGACTTCTCCGCTCGTGCGAACGCGCCGGTGTTTGGCGCCCAGGGCACATGGCTTGGCGCCGGGATCGTCGGCGGCAGGCTGCTCGACATCGAGGGCCTCGGCGCGAGCGCCGCAGACGCCGCCGTGCGGCTCCTGAACGGAGAGTCGGCGGCGCGCATCCATATCCCGGCATTGTCGATGGCGCCCCCGATGTTCGACGCGCGCGAATTGACGAAATGGAAAATCCCTGAAGTGCGACTACCGCGTCAGAGTGTCGTGCAGTTTCAGGAGCCCAGCCTCTGGGGGGAGTACCGGACGGAGGTGTTCACCGGCATTGGTGTTGTGGTGTTTGAGTCGCTCCTGATCGTCGGATTGCTGTATGAGCGCCGCGCACGGTATCGCGCAGAGGTCGAGAGCCGCCGCAACCTGGCGCTCGCCGCCGACGCGAACCGGCGCACGATGACATCGGCGCTGGCCGGTTCGATGGCGCACGAGCTCAGCCAGCCGCTGAACTCGATTCTGCACAATGCGGAGGCTGCAGACATGCTGATCGCCTCGGGCCGTGCCACCCCCGAGACGCTGCGTGAGATCGTGTCGGACATTCGCCACGCCGATGTTCGCGCCACGGAGATCATCGATCGACATCGGACGATGCTTCGCAACCATCCGATGGATCAGCGGCCGGTCGATATTCATGGCGTGGTCCGTGAGGGCATTGCCGTCGTCGCCAGCGACACCAGGGCCAGGCATGTCCGCCTGGACGTCGATCTGCCGCTCTATCCGTGCCTCGTCAACGGCGATCAGGTGCTGCTGCAGCAGGTGGTCGTCAACCTGGTGATGAATGCCATCGACGCCATGGCGGACACACCCGCAGATCAGCGTCGCGTCACCGTGCGGAACGAGGTGACCACGAACAGTGTGACCGTGTCGGTCCGGGATGAGGGTAGCGGTCTGCCCGCATCAGACGACAAGCTGTTCGAGCCCTTTGTCACCACCAAGACAAGTGGCCTGGGTATCGGTTTGACGATCGCGCGCACGATCGTCGAGGCGCATCATGGCCGCCTGGACGCTCGTAACAACCCCGATGGCGGAGCGACATTCGTCATGACGCTGCCATGGTATGCGGCAGCCGCGGTCAATTGAACGGGCAGTCTATGGAAACGTCGATTGTCCATGTGGTCGATGACGATGAAGATGTGCGGAAGGGGACGGCGCGACTGATCGCGGCCGCTGGATTCAAAGCACGGACGTACGCGAGCGCGCAAGACTTTCTCAATGTCATCGAGCCTGATTCACCGGGTTGCGTCATCCTCGATCTGCGTTTGCCCGACTATAGCGGTCTCGATCTGCAGGCTGCGTTGGCCCGGCGAGGGGTGCCGATTCCGATCGTGTTCGTGAGCGGCCATGGCGCGATTCCAGACTCGGTGCGCGCGATCCGGGGCGGTGCGGTGGACTTCCTGACCAAGCCCGTGGATGCGAAGGCCCTTCTGGCCGCAGTGGAGCGCGCGCTTGCTCAGGACGAAGAGACGCGCAGCACACGTGACCGGAAAGACGAGCTCCGCAAACGGTACGAGCGACTGACCGCGCGCGAGAGCGAAGTCTTCCGGCATCTGATCCGGGGCCAGTTGAACAAACAGGTCGCCGCGGACCTTCAGATTACGGAACGCACCATCAAGCTCCATCGCGCGAACTTGCTGCAGAAGCTCGAAGTCGGATCGATGGCGGAATTAGTGCGTCTCGCTGTCGACCTTGGCATCGATTCAGACGGATAGCCCTCCTGTACCAAAGAGTGCGCTCCTGCACTAAAGAACAGTAGCGACGCGTTTCCTCTCCTCGTAGGATCCGCCTGACATGGCTGATGACCGATGCGACCGTCTTGTCGCAGTCGTCGAGGATGACGACATCGCGCGCAACGCGCTCGGTCGCCTGCTGGAAGTCGGTGGATTCGAAACGGTGTTGTTCGACAGCGCCGAGAGCTTTATCGCGTGGCGCCCGCCGCTCGATTGTCTCTGTCTGGTCCTTGATATCCATCTGACCGGCATGTCAGGCATCGAACTGCAGCGCCGGCTGCGTGCGGAAGGATCCCAAGTGCCCATCGTCATGGTCACCGGCAGCCGCGCCGACCTCGTCCGCGAATACGCTGAGCGGGCTGGTTGCGTCGCCTTCCTGTTGAAGCCATTCAGCGGAGAAACGATCCTCGCACTGCTGGCATCGCTCTCCACTCCATTGCCTACCTGATCCAAGGGACAGTTCAACAGTTTGGCAGCGTCCAGTAGATTGGCGCCGGCGACCCAGAGACACTGATGCTGAACCTGCACGAAACAGCTTCACCCGCTGCGCGGGACCTCAAGCGCAGGTTGATAGAGGCGGAGGAGCGAGAGCGGAATCGCGTTGCGCGAGAGTTGCACGACGATATCGGTCAGCAGCTCGTGACACTCAGCATGGACATCGCGCGCCTGCGCGAAATGCTGCCCGCGCAATCCGACGCCCGCGCGCTGACGGCCACGCTGCGCGATCAGGTCCTGTCAATGGCGCGCGGCATCCAGGGCATCTCACGCCGCCTGCACTCGCCGAAAATCGACGTCATGGGTCTGGCTGGTGCAGCAGGCAGCCTGTGTCAGGAATTGGCGGCTCAGCATCGTGTTGAGATCGGCTTCAGCCACGAAGGAGTGCCGAGCGATCTTCCCTGCGACGTCGCGCTCCACTTGTACCGGGTCCTGCAGGAAGCGTTGGCAAATGCCATAAAACATTCCGGCGCTCGTCATCACGTCGTTACGCTGCGCGGGACCGCAGAGGGTTTGCAGCTCGACATTGATGACGATGGATGCGGCTTCGATGTGGCGGCTGCTCTCGAACGGCCCGGCTTGGGCCTGGTCAGCATGAGAGATCGCCTGAATCTTGTGAACGGTGCTGTGGTGATCGAGTCGGCGGCGGGACGCGGGACACGGATCCGGGCCCTGGTCAATGTGCCGGCACTGAAGAGCAGCCCGACCAGTGAATAGGTAAAGACGAAACGCGACAATTGATCTATCCTGACGCCGTGACGGTGCCGCGTCTCAGGCCCGACGGCGTAAAACCACGCGTCTTCCTCGTCGATGATCACCGCGGAGTCCTTAATCGGGTCTCTGCACTGCTCGCACATGAGTGCGACGTCGTCGGTACCGCGACCGACGGACGACAGGCGCTCGACGCCGTTCGCGCCCTGGATCCCGACGCCATTGTCCTGGACATCAACATGCCGGGACTCAACGGTTTTCAAACCATGCAAGCCCTCGAGCAGGCGCAGTCGCGAACGCCCGTCGTGTTCCTGAGCCTGATCGATGCGGACGAGGAGATACGCGAGGCATTCCGAAGAGGGGGCCGCGGGTATGTCGTGAAGACGCGCATGGCAGACGACCTCGGCAGCGCCATCGATCAGGTGATCGCCGGACGCCAATTCGCGCCAACGCTGACGTCGATGCAGCAGCTCACCGACGGCGGCGGCCACACGATGCAGCTGTACGGCGAATCCGGACCCTTCCTCGACGAGTTGGGGGCGTTCTTTGACCGTGCCCTGCGGCGCGGCGACGCAACCTGCCTCATTGCTGAGGAGGATATTCGGGAAGGTCTCGCCACGCGGCTGCGAGCCCGTGGATGGGACGTCGGCAGGCCCGGCGGTCACAGCCGATACCTCGCCGTCGACGCGGCCGAATCGCTGAACGGGTTCATCCGTTACGGACTTCCCGACGCGGACCGTCTCGCGACGATCGCACGGGAGATGGACGAGTATCGTCGGGCCGAATCTCGCGGCGCCTCATCACGCCTGACGATATTCGGGAACATGTCGTCGCACCTGATTGCCGATGGCAACACATTGGCGGCTACGGCGCTGGAGCGTGCGTGGCACGGGTTGACTCGGAATCTGCCGTTCTACACCGTCTGCGGATATCCGACGTCGTGTTTCAACGATGACGTTCCGCACGTCTGGTCGAACGCCTGCGCCGCTCATTCGGCGGTCAGCCATTCGATCAACGTGTGAGATCGTCTCGTCAGCGGCGTTAGCCCCCGAGCGCGATCGTCAGCGCCACGAGCGTTGCGCCCAGCAGCACCATACACACGCCAACCGCCCACGGCGACAGATCGATCGCCCGGCCGTACTCCCGGCCCACCACGAACAGCATGGCGACCGCGATGGCATCGGAGATGCGCAACGCCGTTGATGGTTCCTGCACGAGGAGGAATGGGAGCGCCACGGGGAAGGTTGAGAGGAAGACCAGCAGGAAGACGGCGAGCGCGCCCTGCCAATCGGTTGCGGTCAGCGTGCGCGGTCGGCTCTTCGAGGCGAGCGATCCCATCAGATACAACACGGCGTCGATGACGCCCCAGGCGAGATTGCATCCCAGCGCGCCGACCAGCATCGCTCGAATATCGGTGCGCCCGGCGTCGGCGACGCTGATCGTGCCGGTGAAGGTGAGCACCATGATCAGCCCGAAGAGCACTTCGGCAGCCCGCTCACTGGGATCGAGTACGCGCGGGCTGCGAACGGCCATTGCCATCACACCGATGTAATCGCTCCTGCCGCTCCGGCCGCCATGCAGTTCCGGCGGATCTGCATAGGCACGTCTGCGCTTCGGGTCGATGCTGCGCCATGCGGACTCGGCTCGCGGGCATCGCGGTGGCCTGCCTGATCGCTCAATTCTCGTCGACGAGTTCCGCGGCGGGACAGGACAGTCCGGAGAATGCTCCGGCGTCGCGTTCAACAGGACTACCGGGGATCATCGACTGGACGTTCAATTTCGACGCCGGCTGGGGAACGTTCGGGTTCGCGAATTCGCTGTTCGACAACCCGAGAGAGCCCGGCATTCGCGAAGATCTGAGCGATCAATGGTTCGAGGGCTACGTGGAGCCCGCGCTCTCCGGCGCCTACACCTTGAAAGGCACCTCGCAGTGGTACGGCACGGTCAGTGTTGTCGGCGAGCGCACGTACGGATCGATGCCGCTGTTGTTCGGCCGGGATGTTTCGTCGTTCGGTCCCGAAGATCTGTTCATCGGATGGCGATCAGGAATGGCGTTCGGGTCAACGGAGAACGCGCTCGACTTCAGAGTCGGCCGCTCGCAGTACCAACTCGGTCACGGCTTGCTCCTGTATGACGGCGCCGCCGAAGGCGGCAGTCGCGGCGGCTACTGGAGCAACGCGCGTAAGGCATTTGAGTTCGCGGCCATCGCTCGTCTGCGCGCGGCAGGAAATCTGGTTGAAGGGTTTTACCTCGACAAGGACGATCTTCCGGACCGCGAAACGGGCAGCCGGCTTTCGGGCGTCAACTATGAGTTCAGCCGCGGCGACGAGAATACGTTCGGCTTCACTTACACGCAGTGGCGGGCGGATCCGGCCGTCGAACCTGGGCGCGATGGCCTTCACATGTTCAATACGCGCGCGTACACAGCACCGATTTCCGCGGTTCCTGATCTCTCCTTTGAATTCGAGTACGCCTGGGAACGGAATGGCGAGGCGCTGCACTCGGACGCCTGGACGCTCCAGACCGCGTATCAGTTGAGCCACATCCGATGGACACCAACGATCAGCTATCGCTATGCATTCTTCCGCGGCGACGATATCGATACGCCGCGCAACGAGGCATTCGATCCGCTGTTGCTCGGGTTCTACGATTGGGGCAGCTGGTTTCAGGGAGAGATCGCAGGCGAGTACTTCCTCTCGAACTCCAATCTGAAGTCGAAGATGTTCCGTGCGCAGGTCGATCCGAACGACTCGCTCGGCCTCGGAGTGTTGCTGTACAAGTTCACCCTCGATGAGCCGCGAGCAGCGGGGGTCAACGTGACCGCATCCGACATCGCCGTTGAGGCAGATGTGTATGCCGACTGGAAACTGAACGGGAACGTGACGCTCAACCTCGTCGGCGCCTTCGCGAATCCAGGGGATGCCGTACAGCAGAAAACGGGTCGTACGAAAAACTTCAGCTACGGCATGGCCTACATCACCTACAGCTTCTAGCGTGGGGCAGGTCCGTGGCCTGCACCATGCACCTGTCGCCATCGGAGGCCTCTACGATGGCGATCGATAAGACGAGGCGCGGGTTCGCGGCTGTGTTCGCCCTGATGACTGCGACACTGCTGGCCGCGGTCAGCTGGGCCCAACACGGGCAGACGTTCGCCCCCCATGAGCTGCGCGCTGGCGATGCGCCGCCCGCGATCATGTGGTCAACGCCCGATCTCGCGCATCGCGCCTTCGACATCGAGTCGGCCGAGGAGCGTCGGTTGAAAGTTGTCGTTGTCGCGAAGCACCTCGAGCAGCCGTGGTCTGTCGCGTTTCTACCTGACGGATCGATGCTCGTGACCGAACGCATCGGCCGGCTGCGCGTGGTGCGGGCCGGGGAGCTCGAGGAACAGCCGGTCGCCGGCGTTCCAGCGGTGCAGCCAGGCGGTCCGCGCGGTCTGCAGGGGCTGATGGATGTGGTGCTGCATCCGGAGTTCCAGCGCAATCACTGGATCTACCTGACGTATCACAAGCCCACAGGAACCGGCGCCGGCGCAACGACGCTGGCACGCGGCGAGTGGAACGGCACGGCGCTCGTGAATGTCAGAGACATCTTCGAATCCGGCGCCACCGACACCGAGGCGTCGCGTCTGGTGTTCGGTCGCGACGGCATGCTCTACATGTCGATCAGCGCTCCCGGCTCGCCGGCGGTGAAGCGCGCCCAGGATCCTGGTGACTATGCCGGCAAGGTCGTGCGCCTGCGAGACGACGGGACGATCCCGCCGGACAATCCATTCGTCGCGCGTGCCGGCTACCAGCCCGCGATCTACACGATGGGCCATCGCAACGGGCACGGCCTCGGAGTCAATCCGGAGACCGGTGAGATCTGGGAAAGCGAGCAGGGCCCCAGCGGAGGCGACGAGTTGAACGTGCTGCGTCCCGGACGCAACTACGGATGGCCGCTGGTCAGCTTTGGTCGCGACTATTGGGGTGCTGCCATCTCACAACACCCCTCGCGGGACGGCATGGAGGATCCCGCCGTCGTCTGGCTGCCCTCGATCGGCGCGACGGGGATGACCTTCTACACAGGCGACCGCTTCCCTCACTGGAAGCGCAACGTGTTCGTCAGCGGCCTGCGCGAGGGCGGCATCCCACGCACCGGGCAGTTGCAGCGCGTGGTCTTCAACGACAAGTGGGAGGAGCTGCGTCGCGAGCCGATGCTCGTCGAACTCAAGCAGCGTCTGCGTGACGTGCGGCAGGGCCCCGACGGACTGTTGTATGTGCTCACCGCCGAAGACGACGGCGCCCTGCTACGTATAGAGCCGCGCTGAGCGCGCTGTCCGTAGTGTCCGGCTTTAGCCCGACCCAGTCAGGCGAAGCGCTGATCGTCCGCCGACGGTCCGTAGATCGCCGGCACGGTGCGATCGAGCAGCCGCAGGTACACCGTCAACTGGCCGCGATGATGCGCCAGGTGATTGAGCGTGTCGCGCAGCACGATGTGCCGCGGCTGATCCATCACGACCTTTCCGCCGGCCAGCAGCTTCCAGTTCGTCGTCATCAGAAACTCGTCGCTGGTCCGCGAGAGTACCTCGCGGCCCTTTTGCACGTGTCCGTCGTGCACGGCGACCAGCGTGCCCGTGGCTGGTTGCTGATACGAGCCTTGCCCTTCGGGAGGTGTCAGATTCAACTCGTCCTGATTGACGATCAGGCCGATCCACGAGGGCATGGTGGCGACGAGTCCTGCCAGCCGCCCAAGCGGCATCGACTTCGGGTGGGGAGTCCAGTCATCGCGATCGGTGGGGAGTTGCTCGAGGGCGCGGCGTGTGCGCGGTGCCTCGCGTTCGAGTTCGGCGAGAAACAGCTCTGTCAGCGTCATGAAGGCCTCGTGACGATTCTAATCACAGGCGCTCAGCGCACACCTCGAGCGTTTTCACGCGCATTTCGAGTCTCGCGTGTATCGAGTGTGCAAACTATGCGGATTTGGAAGAGCTCGCGCCGGATCTGCATATGAGCTGGATTCATCCTTCCCTATGCTCCGGCCAAGATGGAATCCTGCCGCTACCGTATTGTGCTCGACGGCGCCGTTCAGGGTGTTGGCTTCCGCCCGTTTGTCTACCGGCTGGCAAGCAGCCTGGCTCTGAGCGGCTACGTCCAGAATTCGACCGACGGCCTCGTCATCGAAGTCGAGGGCGAACGCGATCGCCTTGATCGCTTCATGACGCGCCTCGGTCACGAACGCCCCTCGGTGGCCCTGGTCACACGGGAGGACATCAGTACCGTCCCTCCGCTCGGGTCCACCGACTTCGCCATTACCAGCAGCCAGCAGGACGACATACCGCGCACCGGTATGTTGAACGACCTGGCGACGTGCGCTGATTGCCTGCGTGAGATCGCGGATCCGTCAAACCGCCGCTACGGATACCTGTTCACGAACTGCACGGCCTGCGGTCCGCGTTACACGATCTCCCACGAAATCCCGTACGACCGGCCGGCGACGACGATGAGCCGCTTCCGGATGTGCGAAGCCTGCCGTACCGAATACGACACGGCGGAAGATCGCCGCTACCACGCGCAGCCCAACGCATGTCCCGATTGCGGCCCGATGCTGTCACGGTCGATCGCGGAGATCGTGGAGGAACTGCGCCTTGGATCGATCGTGGCGCTGAAGGGCATTGGCGGCTTCCATCTGCTCTGCGACGCGCGCGACGCGCATGTGGTCGCGCGACTGCGCGAGCGGAAGGTCCGGGACAGCAAGCCATTCGCCGTGATGATGCCGTCGCTGGCGGTGGCGAGACAACACTGCTACATCGAACCGGAGGAGGAAGCCGCGCTCGTGTCGCCGGCGGCCCCGATCGTCCTGCTGCGGCCGCGTCCCGGATCCGATCTGGCTTCGAACGTCTCCGGCAGCGTGCCGTATGTCGGCGCGCTGCTGCCGTACTCGCCGATTCACCACCTGCTCATGCGCGAGTACGGGATGCCGCTCGTGGCGACCAGCGGCAACATTTCCGGCGAGTCCATCGTGATCGACGACCGCGAGGCCTGGCTGCGTCTGAAGCCCGTGGCCGATCTTCTCGTGACACACGATCGGCCGATCGCGCGTCCATGCGACGACTCGGTCATCCGTGTCGGCACGGCCGGTCCGTCCCTGCTCCGCCGCTCGCGGGGCTATGCGCCGCTGCCGATCGACGTCAACGCCGAACTGCCGCACGCACTGGCCGTCGGCGGCCATTGCAAGAACACCATCGCGATCGGCATCGGCCGTCGCGCGATCGTCAGTCAGCATCTCGGCGACCTCGACACGCCGCCGGCGCGCCGCGCATTCGAAACCGCGATCGCTGACCTGTGCCGGACCTACCGCTTCACACCGGAGGCCGTTGTCGTCGATCGTCACCCCAACTACGCCTCCCGGCAGTGGGCCGAGTCGTGCGGGCTGCCGGTCGTCGAGGTCCAGCACCATCATGCCCACGTGGCCGCATGCGCAGCGGACAACGGCCTCGAACCTCCGTACCTTGGCGTCGCCTGGGATGGCGCCGGCATCGGAGACGACGAGGAAGTGTGGGGCGGAGAGTTCTTCTCGGTGACCTCCGAGGGATTCAACCGGGTCGCGCACCTGCGGCCATTTCGCCTGCTCGGCGGCGATGCCGCGGCGCGTGACGGATGGCGGGTGGCACTGGCCATGGACTGGGAGGTCCGCGGCTCCGCCGCCCTCGAGGAGCGACCGCACGCCCCCACGCTGGAGCCGATGTTCCAGCGCGGTGTGAACGCCCCATGGTGCACGAGCGTTGGACGGTTGTTCGACACGATTGCCGCCCTGGCCGGCGTCTGCGACCACAGTCGGTTCGACGGCGAGTCGGCGCTGGCGCTCGAGGCGGCCATCGATCCAAATGAACGCCGCTCGTACCCGTTCGGTGGTGACCTGCATGGAGACTGGGCGCCACTCCTCAGTGCCGTCCGGGACGACCTGGATCGTCAGAGGCCGATCGGACGCATTGCCGCACGGTTTCACCTTGCGCTCGTGAAATGGATCTGTCGCGTGGCCGATCGGCTGCAGATCGTTCCGGTGGTCCTGAGCGGCGGCGTGTTCCAGAACGCGTTTCTCGTCGATCACGCAGTGGCGGCACTGACCGCACGTGGCCACGACGTCTACGTCCCCCGCAGGATTCCTGCCAACGACGGTGGCCTGTCGCTTGGCCAGCTCGTTGTCGCGCGCGGGCTCATCGGCGGGAGGCAGACGCATGCTGGACGTTCGTATTAGCGCTGCGCCGGCCGTCTCGCTGGACTGCATCAGTCTCGCCCACGGCGCCGGCGGGCGCGCCTCGCAGCAACTGCTGGATACCGTCTTCCGACCGGCCTTTGCCCGCCGAACGCTCGATCTGACGCACGACGGAGCGGTCGTGGACGCCGCCGGGGCGAGATTCGCTTTCACGACCGACGGCTATGTGGTCGGGCCGCTGTTCTTTCCCGGTGGCACGCTGGGTGATCTGGCCGTGAACGGCACGGTGAACAATCTCGCGATGTGCGGGGCCCGGCCGCTGTGGCTGAGCGCGGCGTTTGTGCTGGAGGAAGGGCTGCCGATGGGCGACCTCCGGGCCATCGTCACCGCCATGCGCGATGCCGCGCGCGAGGCGGGCGTCGCCATCGTGACCGGCGACACGAAAGTGGTCGAACGCGGGAAGGGCGACGGCATGTTCATCACGACCGCCGGCGTCGGGGTCGTCGAGCACACAGCGGCGGCGCCAGAGCGCGTGCGTCCCGGCGACGCCGTCATCGTCAGCGGCGATCTCGGTGCGCACGGAATCGCGGTCATGTCGGTACGCGACGGCGTCGGCTTCGACGGGGCGGTGAAGAGTGATACGGCGCCGCTCTGGCCGGCGGTCAAGGCGCTCTATGACGTCGGTGTTGATGTGCGCTGCATGCGCGACCTGACGCGCGGCGGCCTGGCATCGGCGCTCAACGAGATCGCGACGACTGCGCGGGTGTCCATTGTCATTGATGAAGCCGAGCTCGAAACCGCCACGGTGGTGCGCGCCGCGTGCGAGCTGCTCGGTCTCGATCCGCTGTACGTGGCCAACGAGGGACGATTCGTCGCGTTCGTCGCGCCCGCTGATGTCTCGAAGGCGCTCGACGCGCTGCGCAGCGTGGACGTATCGCGAGGTGCCGCGTTTATCGGCGTCGTCGAGCACGCGCACCGCGGTCTGGTCACGCTCCGTAATCACCTCGGCGAGTCGCGCGTGGTCGACGTGTTGACCGGCGAGCAGGTGCCGCGAATCTGCTGATCGCAGTTTTCTGGCGTCGCCGCCAGATCTGCATAGGCCGCGAGCGCACGCTCGCGGGACTCTTCATCCGTGAGCATTCCGTCGCGTGCTCTGCTGGCCGGGGTGCTCGTCTACGCGACGGTTCTCGTGAGCGTCAACGCCGCAGATATCCCGGCGGTGGCCCAGGCGAGACCGGCGACGCAGCCTGTTCAAGCGCCAAAGCCGGCACCTGCGCCGCCGTCACAACCAGCAACGCCGCCCACACCCGCGCCGCAGATACCGGCGCCGGTGTCGACGGCGCAAAACGGGTATGTGGGCAGCGACACCTGCCTGCTCTGCCACGACGACATGGAGAGCACTCTCAAAGGCACGCCGCACGGGCAAAAGTTGGATCCTCGTTCGCCCGCGGCCACGCAGGGCTGTGAGAGTTGTCACGGCCCGGGCCAGCAGCACGTGGACGACGACGCGAAAGGCCACATCCGGAAATTTGCGAAGGTCACCGCCGAGGAGAGCAGCGCGACCTGTCTGGCGTGTCACAACCGCGGTGCGCATGTGGGATGGGAAGGGAGCACGCACGAGCGTCGACACCTCTCGTGCACGACGTGTCACAGCGTGCACAGTCCGAAGTCACAAGCCCACCAGCTCGTGAAGGCCACGCAGACGCAGCTGTGCGCGACGTGCCACCGCACGCAAGTGACGAAGACCGAGCGCGCCGTCGCCCACATGCCCGTGCGCGAAGGAAAGATGTTCTGCACCTCCTGTCACAACCCGCACGGGTCCGTCACCAACGTCAAGGCGCTGAAGACGGGGAGCTCCATCGCTGAGCTCTGCACGACCTGCCACACGGAGATGCGTGGACCGATGCTGTGGGAACACGCGCCGGTGAGGGAAGCGTGCACGACGTGCCACGACCCGCATGGATCGTCGAACGACCGGATGCTGGTCGTCAGGATGCCGATGCTGTGTCAGCGCTGCCACGTTGCGACGCGGCATCCCTCGTCCCTCTACGACAAGGACGAGATCACCGTCAACAAGAGCAATCGCATGTTCGGACGCTCGTGCGTCAACTGCCACTCCAACATCCACGGCTCGAACCACCCGTCGGGTCAGTTCTTCATGCGGTAGGCCTGGAGGGTCGAATGCGTTCCCTGGTATTGACGCTGTTGGTCTCATGCGCGTTTGTCACGGCAGTCTCGTTGGCGTACGCGCAGGACAGACCGCCCGCCGCTCCGCCGGCAGCCCCTCCGGCGGCAGCCCCTGCGCCCGCGCAACCGGACACGTCGCCCAGCCTGTTCGAGATCCTTCCGAATCAGTTCGAGGCCGGCGGCCGATGGAGCACTCAGCAAGGCGATGCCGCGCGATTCCAGCGCTATACCGATTTCGGGGACGGCCTGCTCGTCAATCTCGCGCGCATCCGCCGGGAGCCCGCGTCGGGCGAGTGGCTCTTCACCGGGGCGGCCGACAACGTCGGCTGGCGCGACCAGCAGTATTTCGGGTTGTATCAACGCCCGGGCCACTACACCGTCACCGGCCTCTGGAACCAGATTCCGCAGTTCTACAGCATCGATACGATGACGCCGTACACCGCGTCCGGGAACGTGCTCACGCTCGACGACGCGACGCAGCGTGCCATTCAACTCGGACAGGCAACGCTCGCCGCGTACGTGCCACTCGCGCCTCGATTCGATCTGCGTGAGCAACGCGATATCGGCAACTTCCAGATCACCATGACGCCGACGACGCGGCTTGACCTGACCGGCGCCTACACCAGTCAGCTCCACACCGGCGAGCTGCCGTGGGGCGCCAGCTTCGGCTTCGGCAACGACGTGGAGGTGGCCCTGCCCTACAGGTCGCTGACCAACGATGTCACCCTCGGCGCCGAGTGGACCAACGGGCGAAGGCTGTTGCGCGTCGCCTACGACGGATCCTGGTTCAACAACCACAGCGAGGAGCTGATCTGGGACAGCCCGCTCCGTCTGGACGATTCGACGACGGCGCCGGGACGAGGCCGCATGGCCCTGTGGCCGTCGAACTCGGCACAGACCATCACCGCCGTCGGCTTTCAGAAGTGGCCGCACCGGACGCAACTGACGGGAGCCGTGTCGTACGGCTTCTGGACCAACAACGAGACGCTGCAGCCGTTCACCATCAACACGGCGCTGCCGCAGCTCGAGCTGCCGAGGGACACCGCGCAGGCCGAGGCTCGTGTCTTCTCAACCAACCTGAACTTCGTGTCGCGCCCGATCATCAACTGGTCGTTCTCATCGCGTCTTCGTCGGTACGACTACAACAACGAAACCGGCCACGTGGACATCCCGCAATTCATCAACTACGACACGTCGATCAAGGACTCGACCACCGGCGGGCCGGAGCCATACGCCTATAACCGCACCAATTTCGATGCGGACGCAACGTATAGCGGCCTGGAGCCGCTGACGCTCACCGCCGGGTACGCGTACAACGCCACCGGCAACGAATTCCGCATCTTCGATAGCACCGGCGAGAACGTGCTGCGCTTGGCGGCCGATGCCGTCGGCTCCCGGTGGGTGACGTTCCGGTTCGGGTACGAGCACGGCAACCGCACCGGCTCCGGGCTGAACGAAGATCTGCTCGTCCAGATTGGCGAGCAGCCGGCGATGCGCCACTACGACATCGCCAACCGGACACGTAACCGGATGAACGGCCAGGTGGACTTCGTCCCCGACGACCGCTGGCTCCTCAGCGTCAACGTGGCTCGCGGCAACGACGATTTCGACGATACCGGCTTCGGCCTGCAGGAGTTGTCGTTCGTCACATTCGGGTTTGCGGCCGACGCGCAGCTGTCGCGCGGCTGGGGCGCGGGCCTGACCTACAACTACGAAAAGTACGAGGGGTTGCAGCGGTCGCGCTCAGCCAATCCAGGGCAGGAGAACGATCCGACGCGCGACTGGACGGCGGATTCAGAGGAAGCCGTCAACTACGTCGCACTGTTCGTGTCGCCGCCGCGATGGAGAAACACCGAAGCGCGTCTCTCGTGGGACTACAGCTTCGCGGAGGGCAGCTACTTCTACGCCATCGTTCCGGGCGGGCCGCTGACACCTCCCAACCAGCTGCCGAACGTGTTCAACAAGCTGCAGCAACTGCATGTGGACGTTCGGCACCGGCTCTCGAGCAACCTCTCGGGCACGTTCGCGTACCTCTATGAGCCGTTCCGCGTCTACGACTTCGCGTTCGATCCCTCGGTGGTGAACGGCATCGTTCAGCCCAGCTCGCTGGTGATGGGCTACGTCTATCGACCGTACATCGCCCACTCGGTCGTCGTCGGTATCAAGTATTTCTGGTAACGGAGGACAGCATGTCGATGGTCAGACCCGTTTTCGCAGTGGCGTTCGCACTGGCGTTGCAGACGACGTCTCCACTCATGGCCGCAGGACAGGATGTCAAGCGTGGAGCGGAAGTCTACGCGGCGCAGAAGTGCTCGGTCTGCCACTCGATCGCAGGCAAGGGAGGCAAGAGCAGCGCACTGGATGGCATCGGCGCAAAGATGTCCGCCGACGACATCCGCAAGTGGATCACCGCGCCCGTGGAGATGACCGCCAAAGCCAACTCCACGAAAAAACCACCGATGCCCGCGAAGTGGACGAATCTGCCCGCGGCGGACCTCGACGCGCTGGTGGCCTACATCGCAAGCTTGAAGTAGCGAGCCGCCCATGACGAGACTCGCAGCGCTCGTCCGTCATCCGCTTTCATTAGCCGGGGCCGTGATTGCCACGGCCTCGGGCATCGCATTTCTCGTCTTCACGGCCGCCTCGATTACCGGGCTGGTCGACAACCCCTACGGCGGGATCGTCCTGTTCGTGATCTTGCCGCTCTTCCTGGTTCTCGGACTTCTCCTCATCCCGGCGGGGATATGGCTCGCGCGGCGACAACGTCGCGCTGGCTGGTCCAGCGAGGACTGGCCTGTCCTCGACTTCCGCGTCCCGCATGTGCGGCAGACGGCGCTCGTGATTGCCGCGCTCACCATCGTCAACGTCGTCATCGTGCTGCTCGGCGCGTTCGGCAGTATCCACGCGATGGAGTCGCCGAAGTTCTGCGGCGCCGCCTGCCACACACCGATGGAGCCGCAGTTCGTCGCCTGGAGTGCCGGGCCGCATTCTGGAACCGCATGCGTTCAGTGCCACATTGGCGAGGGCCCCAAGGCATTCGTTCATGCGAAGCTCGCCGGGGTGCGGCAGCTCGTGCATGTGGTCACCAATTCCTACGCGAGGCCGACGCCGCCGGGCGCGGAGATGCCGCCCGGTGCGCAAGCCGGGACCTGCGTGACCTGCCACCGGCCGCCTCACCCGAGCACCGATCGGTTCCATGTGACTCGGGAGTTCGCAGACGACGAAGCGAACTCGGAGACGACCACGACGCTGCAGATGCGGATGAGTGCGATTCACTGGCACGCCGATCCCGCGACCCGCGTCGAATACGTGGCGACCGACGAGACGAAGGAAACGATTCCGTACGTGAAGGTCACTCGTTCGAACGGTGAGGTCCGTGAGTTCTTCACGGCCGACGCAGACCAGCGGACCACTCGCGCGGCCACGCGCAGGACGATGGATTGTGTGGATTGCCACAACACCGTGGGCCACCCGATAGCGGCGACAGCCGAACAGGCAGTCGATCGGGCAATGGCGGCCGGTCAGATCAGCCGCAGCCTTCCGTATGCGCGTCGCGAAGGTGTGCGGCTCATGAAGTCCTCGTACGCGACCGCAGACGAGGCCGCGGGCGCCATCGCACGAGAGTTCCATGGTTTCTACAAGGCACAGGGACGCACGGTGGACGAGAAGGAGGTCACGCGGACCGTCGCCACTCTCCAGGGGTTGTACCGCCGCAACGTGTTTCCGGCGATGAAGGTGAGATGGGGCTCGTATCCCGACAACCGCGGACATCTCACGTCCACCGGCTGCTTCCGCTGCCACGATGGGTCACACGCGGAGGCGTCGGGCGCGACGATCAGCGCGGAGTGCGACCTGTGCCATAAGGACGCCTCGCCCGCGCTGTACGACGCGACCGCTACGGCTGGTTCAGTCGCTTCACCACATCCGCGGTGACGTCCACCGTGGGATTTGCCCACGCGAGCATTCCCGAATCCTCGTTGAACACGAAAAGGAAGCCGCGTTCCTTCGCGACGGCATCGAGCGCGGGACGCAGCTTCGCGAAGAATGTGTTCTCGAGATTCCGCTGCACGCCGAGAAACTCCGCCTGCGCGTCCTCGACGAATCTCTTGGTGTCGATCTGGGACCCCGGACCAAGGACCCCGGACCAAGGACCCCGGACCAAGGACCAAGGACCAAGGACGGACTAAGAACCAGGCACTAAGGACCAGGAACTAATTCGTGCCCGCCCGAATTCCAGCAGACTCTTTGGACACTGGGGCGGTTCCCTTAACGCCGTCTCAACCGTCTGCCGATAGCTGAGACGGGACGTGAGAACGCAGGTCGCCGCCGGCACGCCGCACCAGGAGTTGGAACTACTGCGCCAGGAACGAGACCGCCTGCGCGAGAGCGAAGAGCTCTATTCCAGCATGGTCGAACTCGCGGCGATCGGCATCAGCCACGTCGACGTCGACGGTCGCTTCATTCATGTCAACCGGCGTCTCTGCGACATGCTCGGCTACACGCGTGAGGAGCTGCTCGAGCGGAGCGTTGTCGATATCTCGCATCCAGACGATCGGTCCGAGACGGACAAGGGCCGCTTACGCCTGCAGGCGGGCGAGATCGACTCCTTCAAGGTCGAGAAGCGCTACCTGCGCAAGGACGGGTCGCCCATCTGGGTGCATCTGACGATCGCCGCGCAGCGCGGCTTAGACGGTCGGCGCCTGAACGATATTTCGATTGTCGAGGACATCACCGAACGACGCGAGGCACAGTCGCGCGTTCAGTACCTTGCCACGCACGACGAGATGACCGGCCTGGCAAACCGCACCCTCTTCACCGAGCTTCTCACCAACACCATCGCCAGCGCGAAACGCTACCGCCGGCACTTCGCGGTCCTGTTCATCGATCTCGATCGCTTCAAGATCATCAACGACTCGCTCGGGCACGAAGGCGGCGACCAGCTGCTCAAGGAAATGGCGGTCCGGTTCAGGGGCAACGTGCGGGAGAGCGATGTGCTGGCGCGCTTCGGCGGCGACGAATTCGTGCTGCTGGTCAACGAGGTGCCCGATCGCGCCACCGCGGCCCTGATCGCGCGCAACCTCCTGCTCCTCACGCTGAAGCCGGTACGGATCGCCGGACAGCAGTGCCGCGTCACGGCCAGCATCGGCATCGCCATGTATCCCGAAGACGCGGCTGATACCACCGCGTTGATGAAACACGCCGACATGGCGATGTACCGGGCGAAGGAGGAGGGCAAGAACGGTTTCCAGTTCTACACGGCCAGCCTCGGGGCGCTGTCCGAAAAGCGGCTGCAGTTCGAGGCCGGCTTGCGCGATGCCGTCGCACGCGACGAGATGTCGCTGCACTATCAGGCCAAGGTGGACATCGGCAGCGGCGAGATTCGTGGCGTGGAAGCGCTGCTCCGCTGGACGAACCCTGAATTCGGCGAGGTGGCGCCTGCGCAATTCATCCCCATTGCGGAGGAGAGCGGATCGATCGTGCCGCTCGGTCTCTGGGCGCTGCGAACCGCCTGTACGCAGGCCGTGACCTGGCTTCAGCAGGGATTGCCGACGCTCTCGATGGCGGTCAACCTGTCGCCACGGCAGTTCCTCGACCCGAATCTGGTCGATTCGATTCGTCGCGTCCTCGAAGAGACCGGCATGCCGCCCACGATGCTGGAGCTCGAGATCACCGAGAGCGTGATGCTGCACGACATCGAGACCGCCGTGAAGAAGCTGATGGCGATCCGTGCGCTCGGCGTGAAGCTGGCCGTGGACGACTTCGGGACCGGCTACTCGTCACTGTCGCAGTTGAAGCGTTTTCCGATCGACTCGCTGAAGATCGATCGCTCGTTCATCAAGGGCATCCCGACCGACAAGGACGACATGGCGATCACCGAAGCGATCCTGGCGCTGGGCAAGACGCTGGGTGTGACGATCGTTGCCGAGGGTGTCGAGACACTCGAGCAGCAGAACTTCCTGCGCCGCCACGCCTGTCACGAGATGCAGGGGTTCTACTTCAGCCGCCCCATCCCGCCGGACCAGTTCGCAGAGTTCTATCGCACGCACACGGACGCCCGGCGCGACGCGTCAGCGTTCGTCGTCTCGTAGTGTCCGGCTTCAGCCGGACCTCTTCGATCGATTGAACGCCAACAATTCCAGATCCGGATTCGGAACGCCGAGAAACGCATCGAGCAGCAGCCTCGCCGCGAGAAACCCGAACGTCATCCCGTTTCCCCCGTAACCCAGCGCGAACAAATGACGGGGATACCGTCGATGCGGGCCGACGAAGGGCAGTCCGTCGGGCGTCATCGCGAACAGTCCCTCCCAGACGCGCTCGATGGCTTCGGCGAACACATGGCAACGGCCGCACCGGTCAGTCCGCCGCCAACGATGACCACATCAGCGTCATGCTTGCCCGCAAGGC
>DASROF010000155.1:0-20000 GCA_035647075.1 Vicinamibacterales bacterium
CAAAGAAAAAGACCGCAAATCCTTGAATGGACTGCGGCCAATTTCACACTGAATTTATTGGTCGGGGCGACTGGATTCGAACCAGCGACCTCTCGGTCCCGAACCGAGCGCTCTACCAGGCTGAGCCACGCCCCGACGGAACGATCAGTATACCCGACCGCTATAATTCATCCCCATGCCGATCTACGAATACGAGTGCCGGAGCTGCCACCACCAGTTCGAGCAGATCGTACGGACCGGCGACGTCCCCGCGTGCCCGAAGTGCCACGGAGGTGATCTCGAGCGCCTGCTGTCGCATGTCTCGATGAGCTCCGACAACACGCGCCAGCTCAATTTCAACAAGGCACGGCAGGCTGCCAAGAAGGTGCAGAAGGACAAGGACGTCGCGCAGTGGGAGTACGAAAAGAAACACCGCGAGGAAGGGCACTAAGCCCCAGTCCCAGGTCTTGGTGCTGATTCGTGGTCCGCTACGAGGCGACGGGCTGATCGGTCAACGGCAGCGCCTCGACGTATCCGAGCGCGTCATGCGCGGTCATGTCGGGTTGCAACGGCGTGATTGAGATGTAGCCGTCGCGCACGGCCTGATAATCCGAGCGGTCGTGTGGTTCCCACTGATTGAGCCCTTCTTCGATCCAGTAGTACGGCCGCCGCCGCGGGTCCATTCGCTCGCTCACCGACGTCACATGGTTCCTCTTCGCCTGGACCGTCACGCGGAACCCTCTATTGGGACCCGCCGGGACGTTGATGTTGAGCAGCGTGAACTTCGGCATGCCGCGTTCGAGCACCACCGCCGCCACCTTGGCGGCGGCGCGCGCAGACGGACCGAACTCGGCATCGTCGCCAGTACGCTCTGCGGAGACGGCGATGCTCGGAATCGACAGCAACGCACCTTCCAGCGCACCCGAGACGGTGCCCGAGTAGGTCACATCGTCTCCGAGGTTCCACCCCTTGTTGATGCCGGACACGATCAGGTCTGGCTTCTCTCCCAGCACGTGCGTCAGCGCGATGTTCACGCAATCGGTTGGAGTGCCGTCGATTGCAAACACGCGTGGTCCGATCGTCTCGATTCGTAGCGGCCGGCGCAGTGTCAACGCGTGCCCGATCGCACTCGCTTCCTGAATCGGAGCGACGATCGTGACGTCGCCCAGGGGCCGCAACGCCTCCGCAAGCGCGCGAATGCCTTCGGCGTGGACACCATCATCATTGGTCACGAGGATTCGGGGCATCAGAACGTCATCATAGCAATCCGCCGTTCTTGCGGTTCGCCGCAATCGGCGTGATCGCGAGCAGCACGGCGGCTACCGCCGCCAGAATCGCACCCATGGTGAATGCGGCAGCGGGGCTGAAGCGGTCGTACACGAGTCCAAAGACGACACTGGCCGTCAGCGCGCCGAGGCCGAGGGCGGCGTTGTAATACCCAAACGCCGTGCCCTGACGCGCCGACGGAGTGAGGTCCGCGACCAGAGCCTTTTCCGCACCTTCCGCGAGGGCGAAGTAAATCCCGTACAACAGAAACCACGCCACGAATCCGGCGGTGGTCGATGCGGTCGCAAATCCGATGTACACGGTGGCATAGACGGCCCATCCGAACACGATGACGCGTTTGCGGCCGACGCGATCAGAGAGGCCGCCTCCCCACGTCGACAACGAGGCCTTCACCACATGCAGGGCCGCCCATAACAACGGAACGAACGTCGCTGCGCCAAGGGCGTCGGTCAGCCGCAAGAGCAGAAACGCGTCCGCAGAGTTGCCCAGGCTGAATACGAGAATGATGCCCAGCACGACCCACAACCGCTTTGGCAGTTTCACTGACGAACGATCACGTCCTGCGGCGGCGCCCTGGACGTGGGACTCCGGGGGGCGCGCCGGCCCGCGGTCCGACACGTCCGGCTCTCGAACGAGAAACAGCATCACCACCGCGATCACTCCCGGGATCGCGGTCAGGGCAAACAGGAGTCGATATTCACCCGGCAGAAAATAGAGAAAAGCGGTGGCGACGAGCGGCCCCACGATCGCACCGGTGTGATCCATGGCGCGATGGAAGCCGAAGATGCGCCCACGTGACGAGGCGTCGGCGAATTGCGCGAGCATGGCATCGCGGGGCGCGCCGCGAATGCCCTTCCCCGTCCGATCGAGCGCCCGAATGATGAGGACATGAACCCAGCTGCCTGCTACGGCGATGAGCGGCCGCGCCGCACCCGACAGGCTGTACCCGGCGATGACAAGCGGCCGCCGCCGGCCGCGACGGTCCGACCACCAGCCTGACACGACCTTCAGCAGACTGTTCACACCTTCGGCAACGCCTTCGATGATCCCCAGTGATGCTGCACCCGCGCCGAGGACGCTCGACAGATAGATGGGCAGCAGCGGATAGATCATCTCGGTCGCCGCGTCGGTGAAGAGACTTGTCCAGCCGAGGAACCAGACCGGCCGCGGGATCCCGCTATTCTCAGTAGACAGTTCGTCGCGCATCAGTGCCTTTGTTCGCAAACGCGAACCGGGCATCGGGATCATCACCATCGAGCACCATGCGCGCCGTCAGCTCTCCGATCGCAGGCCCGTGCTTGAAGCCATGACCGGACCCACCGCCGGCGATCCAGACGTTGTCGTGCTCCGGATGGCGATCGACAAGAAAGTCGCCTGTCTCGGTGTTCTCGTACGCGCAGACGCGTGTCTCGACGATGGGTGCGCCGGCAAGGGCGGGCACCCGGCGCGACAGCCATTCGCGCGCGCGGCTCAGGCTCGCCTGATCGGGAATTCGATCGTCGCGGTCAGGGTCGAACGGACCGCCATGCTCGTCGATGCCGACCTTCACGCCGCGTCCATCGATGTCGGGCGTTCCGTAGATGCCAGAAGGAAAATCGATCCAGGCAGGCATCCGCGCCGCCGTGAAGCGCTCGTCTCCCGGAGGCGTGCCGAAGTAGCTCACGACCTGTCGCGTGGGACGGATGCGGTTGCGCAACACGTCCTCGAACACGGCCGGCAGCCAGGCGCCACACGCGAACACGAATCGATCGCCTGCAACCTCCGCACCGCCGCTCGTCCGCAGCGAGCGAACCTCCCGCACTTCCGGAGCCTCGACACGACCGGAGACACGAACGACTCCGCGCGCTTCGAGATCGACCGCGAGTGCACGCACCGCGCGGCGTGCGGCTACGACACCGCAGTCGCGCTCGAACAGCGCCACGTCGATTCCGTCCGTATCGAATTGCGGAAACCGGCGGCGGACCTCGGCCGTGCTGAAGATCTCCAGCGGCATGCCGAGCCGCTGCAAGGTGTCCTGTGTGGCGGAGGTATAGGAATCGATTCCGGCAGCCATCCACAGGACGCCCGCCGGATGCCACAGCGGCTCCTGACCCTGGAGACGATCGCTGAGGGCGCGCCACTGCACGAGGGACCGCCGCGCGAGCTCCGAGTAGATCCCGTCAGGACCGTAACCGCATCGGACGATTCGCGTTTCGTCGCCGGAGCTCGACCGGGCGTTCGCCGGACCATACGCATCGACCAGCGTCACGTGAGCGCCGCGGGTACGCAGATGATGGGCCGTCCACGTGCCAAACACGCCTGCTCCCACCACGACCACATGCATCCCGAAAGTTTATGCGCTCTCCTTGCACCCTCGCGTAGCATGAAAGAGTTGGCGACGCTTCACGATCGACTCGCCGCCCGTACCCGTGACGCCGCGCCGGAGTTGGTGGAAACCATCGACGGAGGCTCTACGGGCAAGCCGCGGCTCCGCTGCTATGCATGCGGACACCGCTGCCCGATTCCGGAGGGCGCACTGGGCGTCTGCAAGGTACGGTTCAACGAAGGCGGACGCCTGCGCGTGCCGTGGGGATACGTCGCCGGTGTGCAATGTGATCCTGTCGAGAAGAAACCGTTCTTCCACGCGCATCCAGGAGCGCTGGCGTACAGCTTCGGCATGCTCGGCTGCGATCTCCATTGCAGCTATTGCCAGAACTGGGTCACGTCGCAGGCGCTGCGCGATCCCGAAGCCTCGGTGCCGCCGCGCGACACGACGCCCGAGTCTCTGGTTCAGGACGCGATCCGCCAGGGCGCACGGATTGTCGTCTCGACGTACAACGAGCCGCTCATCACGGTGGAGTGGGCGGTCGAGGTCTTTAAACTGGCGCGCACACAGGGGCTGATCACGGGTTTCGTGTCGAACGGCAACGGCACCGAACGCGTGCTGGAATTTCTGCGACCCCACATCGACCTGTACAAGGTCGATCTCAAGAGCTTCGACGACCGTCATTACCGCGAGCTCGGCGGTCGCCTGCAGCCGATTCTCGACACGATCTCCTGGCTGCATCGTGCCGGCGTCTGGGTCGAGATCGTGACGCTGCTCATACCCGGTTTCAACGACAGCGACGCAGAGTTGCGCGGTCTTGTCGGATTCCTCGCGGGTGTGTCTCCGGACATTCCGTGGCACGTGACCGCCTTTCATCAGGATTACCGGATGATGGACGCAGCGAACACAACGCCAGCGATGTTGCAGAGGGCGGCTGGAATAGGCCGGGAGGCAGGTCTCCGCTACATCTACGCTGGCAATCTGCCAGGCCGGGTCGGAGACCTGGAACACACGGCGTGTGGGAGTTGCGGCGCGCAGCTCATCACGCGGTACGGCTACAGGATTCAGGACTACCGTCTGACCCCCGACGGGGCCTGTCCCCAGTGTCACACCCTGATTCCGGGCCGTTGGAGCGCCGGATTCGCAGGCCAGGCCACAGCGTCCCCATACCTCCCGCACGATCGCACCCGGTTGCGTGTGGTCTAATTCCTACAGGTGATTCAAGACACACATCAGCGGCCGCTACGCAATCTACGCGTGTCGGTCACGGACCGGTGCAACCTCCGCTGCAGTTACTGCATGCCGGAGCCGGATTACGTGTGGTTGCCGCGAGAAGACATTCTCCACTTCGAGGAGATCGAACGTCTGGTCGACGTCTTCGCCGCGCTCGGCGTCGACAAGGTTCGGCTCACGGGCGGGGAGCCGCTCCTGCGGCGCGATCTGCCGGACCTGATTCGGCGACTTGCGGCAAGGCCCGCGATTCGCGACCTGGCCCTGACCACGAACGGCGTACTGCTCGCCTCGCAAGCGGTCGCGCTCCGCGACGCAGGTCTCCATCGCCTGACGGTCAGTCTCGATACCCTGCAGCCCGAGCGGTTCCGAACGCTCACGCGATTCGACGAGCTCGACCGCGTCCTTGATGGAATCTCCGTGGCGGCCCCGCTCTTTCCCGGCGTCAAGCTGGACACCGTCGTCATCCGCGGCGTCAACGAGGACGAGCTGGTGAATCTGATCGAATTCGCGCGTGGACATCACGCCGAGGTGAGATTCATTGAGTACATGGACGTTGGTGGCGCCACACACTGGTCGATGCCCCGTGTCTTTCCACGTAGCGAGATGTTGTCGCATCTGGAAGCGCACTACGGGCCGATCACTCCGATAGTCGAGGCGTCGTCAGCGCCGGCGGACCGCTACACCCTCCCGGACGGAACAGTGTTCGGGATCATCTCATCGACGACCGAGCCGTTCTGCCATTCATGCGACCGCAGCCGCCTGACCGCTGATGGGCTCTGGTATCTGTGCCTCTATGCGGCGCACGGCACCGATCTGAGGCGGCCACTGCGTGGTGGCGTGTCAGACGAGCAGCTTGCTCACTTGATTCGCGCCACGTGGGAAGTTCGAAGCGATCGCGGCGCGGAAGAGCGGTTCGCGGCGCGTGACCGCTCGCCACTCATTCCCGTCGATCGACTGAGGCGAGATCCTCACCTCGAAATGCATACTCGCGGAGGTTAGACGGTCCGCCTGAAGCCGGACCTACGCGCAGTATTCGTCGAACGCCGCGGTCAGCCGTGCGGCGATCGAGGCAGCATCCCGATTCTCGATGTCCCGCCGTTCCAGCATGAACAACAGCTTGCCGTCGCGCAACAGGCCGATCGACGGCGACGAGGGCGGATAGGGCGCGAAGTACTGACGCGCGCGGTCGGTCGCTTCGACATCGCCGCCGGCGAAGACCGTCGCGGCCAGATCCGGCTTGCGTGCGTGCTGCAACGCCAGAGCGATACCAGGCCGTGCCTTCCCAGCTGCGCACCCGCAGACGGAATTCACGACGATCATTACCGTGCCTGTACTCTGCACGACATCATCAACCTGCTCAGGCGTGCGCAACTCAGTGACGCCCAGGCGGGTCAGTTCCGCGCGCATCGGCGCGATAAACGGTTCGGGATACGGCATTCCCCGATTGTACCGGACTAGGACCGCACAGGCACGCCGACGGGCACGACCGCATCGAGAAACGCATCGACATAGGCCGCGTTGAACCGGCCGACGTGTGTTTCCTCGAGCACGAATTTGACTGCCTCGTCGTGAGTCAGCGCATCGCGATACGGGCGCTTCGAGGTGAGTGCGTCATAGACATCGACGATGCCGACGATCTGGGCAAGCAACGGTACCGCGTTTCCACGCAGGCCGGCCGGATAGCCGCTGCCGTCGATGCGTTCGTGATGGCCCAGAATGATTGGCCGTACGGTCCGAAGTGACTGCAGAGGCGCGCACAGCGTGTCGCCGATCTCCGGATGACGCCGCATCAGCGTCCATTCTTCTGCGGTCAGTGGCGCGGGTTTCAACAGGATCGAGTCGGGCACCCCCACTTTGCCGATGTCGTGGAGGTAGGCGCCGCGTTGCAGCGCATGCAGATCGTCGGCGCCGAGGCCAAGCGCGCGTCCAAGCTGGACGGCGAGCCTCGACAGCCGTTCACAATGTCCGTTCGTATAGGGATCGCGTGCCTCGATCGTCAACGCGAGAGCGACGAACGCAGCCTCTGCTGAATCCAGCGCATCGATCAGTTGCTTGACACGGGAGAGCGATCGGACGCGGGCACGCAGCTCGTGCGGATGGACCGGCTTCGACAGGTATTCATCCGCCCCGGCCTCGATACCGTTGATCCGGTCTTCGAGATCCGTCTGGCCTGAGACCAGAACAACAGGAGTGAGTCGCGTTGCCGGATCCGCCTTCAGCTGGCGGCAGACTTCCAGGCCGTTGACGAGTGGCATCGCGACGTCAAGGAGCACAACGTCGGGCCTCTGTCGATGAATAGCGGCGAGCGCGGACGCGCCGTCCGGGGCCAGCACAACGTCATGGCCGTCGGCGCTGAGCACTCGATCAAAGAGCGAGCGGATGCTCTCCTGATCATCGGCAATCAGCACGCGGCTGCGCCGCGATCCCGGAATGGAGTCAGTCAACAGCGTCCTCGACCTGCGCGGCGCCGCTGGCTGTGCCACGCCACGCTTCACGTATCGGCACCCGGAAATGCGCCTTTAGCTGGGGATTTTTGCGCCCTGAACAACGGGGCCCGGCAGTAGTGGAAACCGCATGGCGAGGCGCGCATCGATGTGCAGCCGCGTCCACGCTACGATGCCCACGGTGACTGAGGTCTTGACAGTCGACGCGCTCCTGCCTGATCCCGCCGCGATCGCACGGGCGGCTGCGATCCTGCGTGGCGGTGGCCTCGTCGCGTTCCCGACCGAGACCGTGTACGGCCTGGGTGCGCACGCTCTTGATCGGGCCGCCATCCATCGAATCTTCCTTGCGAAGGAACGGCCGGCGGAAGACCCGCTCATTGTCCACGTGCATGACATTGGCGCGCTGAGGTCGCTGACAACTGACGTTCCGGCGACCGCGAGCGCGCTTGCAGCCCGCTTCTGGCCCGGACCGCTGACGATGGTCATGCCCCGGTCGGCATCGGTGCCCGACGAAGTAACGGCGGGACTCGACACCGTGGCCATCCGCATTCCGGCGCACCCGGTCGCCCACGCGATCATCACAGCCGCGTCGATACCGGTGGCAGCGCCCAGCGCAAATCTCTTTTCACGTCCGAGCCCGACACGAGCGGAGCATGTGCTCCAGGATCTCGACGGGCGAATCGACCTCATCGTCGACGGTGGTCCCACAACGGTCGGTGTCGAGAGCACGGTCCTCGATCTCACCGGATCGATCCCCACGATCCTCCGTCCTGGTGCTGTGACGCTCGAGATGCTCCGGACGGTGTTACCTCAAGTACGGCTCGATCAGCGCGGGGCGCAGGAGCGCGAGGGCGGCATGAGATCGCCTGGCCTGCTCGCGAAGCATTACTCGCCGCGGGCAGCGTTGACGTTGTACGAAGGTCCTGGCCCGAGCGTCACGGCCAGGATGGCGGCCGACGCCGCTGAGGTGATCAGACGCGGGCAACGTGTCGGAATCGTCGCCGCCGATGAAGACTTCTTCCCCGGCGTATCAGCTGAGGCGCTCCACCTGCTGCGAATCGGCTCGGAGCGCAACGCCGAAGCACTCGCCGCCAATCTCTACAACGCGCTGCGCACCCTCGATGCATCAGGCGTTGACGTGATCCTGGCAAGAACGTTCCTGGATCAGCCAGGGCTGACCGTGGCGATCCACGATCGATTGCGGCGCGCGGCGGCCGGTCGCATCGTTCGCGTCCAGCCCTGACGTCACCCGTGTCGGCTCCCCCAATAGCGGAGGCAGCCTCCGGTACATCGCTTGCCACGTCCGAGGCATGGGTAAAACGACGACATCGCTCGAGACACCGCTTCGCCAGCAACTGGACCGCCTCGCCGCGTTCGAGCCGACAGACGCGCCCGTGCTGAGTCTGTACCTTGATTTGCGGGCAAATGAGCACGGCCGGAGAACATGGGACACCTTTCTCCGCCAGGCTTTTAAGGAGCGCCCGCAACTACTGAAAGGTGACACACGCAAGAGCTTCGAGCAGGACGCCGGACGTATCCAGGCCTTCCTCGACCATGAATTGAGAAGGTCGGCGCACGGCCTTGCTGTGTTCGCGTGCTCAGCGCACGACGGCTTCTTCGAGGCGGTCCAGCTCGACGTGCCAGTTGAGGACAACTGGTTATTCATCGGCTCAGTCCCTCACCTGTATCCACTGATGCGACTGAATGACCAGTTCCCCCGCTACGCTGCCCTGCTGACTGACACGAACTCCGCGCGGCTGTATGTGTTCGGGCTCGGAATTCGCGAGGCGGAGCGCGAGGTCGAGAACGTCAAGACGCGGCGTACGTCCGTGGGCGGCATGTCGCAGCCCCGTTACCAGCGCCATGTCGAGAACTTCCACTTGCATCACACCAAGGAAGTGGTCGACGTACTTGACCGCGTCGTCAGAAAAGAAGCGCTGAATCACATCGTTCTCGCCTGCGATGCAGTGGTGAGGCCGATGCTAATGGAACAGATGCCCAAGCACCTTGCAGACAAGGTGATCGACGTCCTGGCGCTGGATATTCGGACACCCGAGCATCAGGTTCTGCAGGACACACTTGCCGCGTTGCGTGAGAAGGACGCCGACACCGATGCTGCGCAGGTGCAGCGCATGCGTGACGCCTGGAACGCCCACGGACTCGCCGTTGTCGGTCCCGAGGACACGCTGCGCGCGCTCGAGATGCGCCAGGTCGAAGAGCTGCTCATCACGACATCGCCGGCGGCGCTGGAACGACCGGCTGCGGTCACAAGCGATATGAGCCCGGGAACGGTGGACATCGACACGACAGCCCCTGGAACGGAGCGCGATTCGGATCGGCATCGGCTAGCGGACCACTTCGTGGTCCACGCGCACAAGTCCGCGGCGCGTGTGCGGTTCATCGAAGATCCGGAACTGCTCGCGGATGCCGGAGGTGTCGGCGCGCTGTTGCGATTCCGCATTTGAGCGCGAAGCTGGAGGGAGAGGATCGAATCCTATCGGGCGATGACGGCGGTCTGTCGAACGGGAACCCAGCCGTCCTCGAAGCGTGCCCGAAGAATAAGCGTGACGACCTTGCCGTAGCTCCTGATCCCCTCTTCGACGCGGTTGGCGCGTAGGTACTTGTCGTACACGCGCCAGCTGGCGTTTCGAAGGAACGGCAACTGACCACGCTGCAGCCGATCGCCAATCGCCTGCACGTCGCGCCGGGGGCCATCCGCCACGGCATCCCACAGCCGGCGGCGATCGTCCTCGGCTACTTCGCTGCCGATCTGCCAGTAGAGGCTGAGCCAGCCGCTGTATTGCGCGGCGACGCCGGCACGCACACACGTTAGCCAGGCGACGAGGTTCGCCTCGGCCTCGTCCGCAAACCCTGCCAGATGCGCCCATTCGTGCGCCGCGACGAACGTCCGTTCGAAGGGCAGCAGATCCGGATTGGCCAGGACTTCGAGCGCGAACGGATCGATCATGCCGTCGACGGTGGTCCACCGGAAATACGCGCCATAGATCGACGACTTCAGCCGTCCGGGTACGGCAGTGTCGAGTCCGGTCAGATTCTGTTGAACGAAGCCATACGCGTCGAGCAGGGACCGGTCGTACCTCGGATCCGGTTCCCATCCAGTGCGGTGGGCATCGGCATACAGACCGTTCATGCGCCGAATCGCTTCGAAGCCAAGTTCCATGACCTGCTCGTTTGACGGCGCCGGGCGATTCAGCACGAGCCGCTGTTCCATCGGCAGGCGACGGTAATTGAGGCCCCACGCGCCGAGAAAGACCAGATACGCGGCCGCAGCACACGCGGCGATTGAGCACACCAGGTCGCGGATCGGCTGCAGGCGCCGCCGCTCCCGGGCACGCGACACTGCAACAACGACGGCCAGGATCAGCAGCACAACCGCACCCACCGTCAGCACGTCGAAAACGGCAAAGGGCACGAGGTTCGACACCGGCGTGAAGACGGCCTGGATCATCGGGTAGATCAACGTCGAGTACCAGCGTTCAACGAACGCGCTGTCGATCGGCAGAACGGCGGCAGCCAACGCGCCCACGACGATCAACGCCTGCGCGACCCGTGTCATCGCCATCGATTATCGCTGTATGGAATATCCTTCGCTGCATAAGGAGTTGCCGATGGTTTTTCGCGCGGTGGTCGCAGCGCTGCTCGTCGCCATCAGCGGAGTTGCGGACGCGTCCCAGGCGCGCCCTGGCCTCGACGCGAGTGCGGCCGGACAGAGCGGCGCGCGGGTGTCCCGTAAGGCTGGAAGCATTGCCGGCCGCGTCATTCATGCGGATGGGGCCGCCGCCGAAGGGGCGCACGTAGCCGTCTACGCCGTGCGTAACGGTGCGCCCGCAGCAGTCGTGGGGACTGCCACCAGCTCATACGACGGGCGATACGAAGTGACAGGCGTGCCCGCAGGTCAGTTCGTGGTTGGCGTCACGCCTCAGCGAATTCGCGGGTACGGCGGCGACTCCCGCCGCCTCACGACAACGCCGGTCGAAACGCTTTACCCAGGCACTACCGACCGGATGAAAGCGCAGCCCATCTCCGTTTTCGATGGCGTGCCCACCGAGGGCATCGACATCTGGCTCGAGCCCGCCACCCAACGCTATTCGATCAGCGGCCGCCTGTTCTGGCCTGACGACTTGTCCGTCGAGAACGTCGTCATTGAGTACGGCGGTCCAGCGGATGTGCATCATGGAATCTGGTACGTGTCCGACCCCGGCGGACTCTTCACCATTGAAGGAGCCTCACGTGGCACCTACGTGCTGCTGGCACGTGCACAAAGTTCGAAGGGGCCGTTGGTCGGCATCGCGTCCACTGATGTCTCGAATGACTCGGTTCTGGACGTCCGAGTCACGCTGCGCCAGCCCGGGTCCCTGGAGGGGCGCGTGATCATCGAGGGCGCCGCAGGTCCAGCCCCGTCGACACTTCGCCTCATTCCCACGGAAACATTGCTGACACTCTCACCGCTCTATCCGGTCGCAGAAGCAACTCCCGACCTCGGTGGCCGTTTTTCTCTTCCTGACCTGCTGGGGGAGTTCACTATCGCAGTGCGTGGCCTGCCGCCGGGATGGCGGGTGCGTCGGGTCACTCACGCGGGTACTGTCCTTCCTGAAAATCGCGTGAGCGTGCGTCCCGAAGAACACGTCACAGGCGTCGAAGTCGTCATCACCAGCTCAGCCGCACCGTGAGCGACGGCACCTTGCTTGCTGGCATTCTCTGTGCTCTAAGTGACGACGACCGTGCGACGCCTTGTCCTCCTCGCGTGCGCTCTGCTCATCGCGGCAGCCGCGATCCTCACAGCGTGGGCCGCGCGATCGGCTCCCCGCCTTCGCGACCGCGTCGTGGACGCGCTGAACGCCCGTTTCGAGAGTCAGGTCGCGCTGGGCTCACTGGACCCGTCGGTCTTTCCGAAACCGCGCGCGGCTGGCACAGCGTTGACGCTGCGCCACCGGGGGCGAACCGACGTTCCGCCGCTCATCTCCATCGACTCCTTCGAGACGTCCGCCGGGATCGCCGGCCTGTTGCAGACGCCGGTGCGCCTCGACACGGTGCGAATGGTGGGACTCGCGATTCGAATCCCACCAGGCGGGCTTCATCTTCAGGACTCTGATCGCGATGAACCGCACGTTCCGCACCCCGACCAACCGTCCCCGCTCCTGATCAATCGGATCGAGTCCCGCTCGGCCCGAGTGGAAGTCCACTCGAAGCGACCTGATCGGCTTCCACGCGTCTGGGACCTTCAGAACCTCGTGATGGACGATTTCGGCGCGACCGGGGGATCGCATTTCGATGCCGGCCTCATCAATCCAGTTCCCCGGGGCGTGATCGATACCCAGGGCATGTTCGGCCCGTGGCATGCCGACGAACCCGGGCTGACACCGGTCAGCGGCAAGTACATTTTCCAGAACGCCGACATGGACGTGATCAAGGGCCTTGGTGGCACCCTGTCGTCCGCTGGCTCTTATCACGGTGTGCTGCAGCGCATTGAAGTCGATGGCACCACCGAAACCCCGGACTTCTCTCTTGACCTGGCCGGACAGAAGGTGCCCCTCAACACGCGCTTCAAGGCGATTGTCGACGGCACCAACGGCGACACGATTCTCGAACGAGTCGATGCGCAACTGAACAACTCGTCCATCACGGCCACCGGCTCGGTTGTCCGGACCCAGGAGGTCACGGGACGTCACATTAATCTCGACGTCCGGCTCAACGGAGCCCGGCTCGAAGACCTGATGCAGTTGGCCGTGAAGGCGACAAAGTCTCCCCTCGTCGGCCGCGTGGACCTGACGACACGAATGGTGCTGCCCGCGGGGCCGGAGGATGTCGTCGACCGGCTGCAACTCGACGGCGCGTTTCAACTGGCGCAGGCCCGGTTTACGAACCTCAACGTGCAACGGCGCATTACCACGCTCAGCCGGCGCGGCCGTGGCGAGGAAAGCGACGAGGGCGCCGAGCACGAGCGCATTGTCTCCAACCTTCGCGGACGTTTCCGCCTGGCGAGGGGTACGCTCACGTTTTCGGAGCTCACGTTTGCCGTGCCCGGTTCCACCGTGCGGTTGAGTGGGTACTACGACCTGCACAGTCAGGAAATGAACTTCAAGGGCGACTTGCTGACGGACGCGAGCCTCGCGGACATGACGAGCGGATTCAAATCGCTGCTGGCGCGACTTGCCCAGCCATTCTTCCGGCGCACCGGCGGCGGTACGCGCCTGCCGATTCGGATATCGGGAACGCGCGCGAAGCCCGAGTTCGGTCTCGACTTCGGACGTGTATTGAAGCGTGGGTAAACGGGGCTTCGTTCGTTGGGCGCCGCGACTGCTGATGCTGGCGGCCCTGAGCCTGATCAGTCCGGCACCGGCTTCCGCATATTCCGTCCTCGCGCACGAAGCCGTCGTCGATACGGCGTGGGACGACGTGATCGCACCGCTGCTGCGCCAGCGCTTTCCGAAGACGACCGCGGCCGACCTGCAACAGGCCCGCGCGTTCGCGTACGGCGGGTCCGTCATCCAGGATCTCGGCTATTACCCGTTCGGCAACAAGCTCTTCACCGATCTGGTGCACTACGTGCGTTCCGGCGACTTCGTTGAGACGCTGGTCCGCGAAGCGCAGACGGTTGACGAGCTCGCGTTCGCGCTCGGAGCCGTCTCGCACTACGCGTCGGACAACATCGGACATCCGGTCGCCGTCAACAAATCCGTACCGATCATTTACCCGAAGCTTCGGTCGAAGTTCGGCAATGACGTGATCTACGCCGAAGATCCGAAGCGTCACGTCATGGTCGAATTCGCCTTCGATGTCGTCCAGACCGCCACCGGCGCCTATCTACCGGACTCACACCGCCAGCACATCGGATTCGAACTCGCCATGCCGGTGCTCGAGCGCGCGTTTGTCGCCACCTACGGCATCGCATTCAAGGAACTCTTCGGCGACTCCGACCTCGCGATCGGCACGTTCCGGTACGCGGTCAGCCAGTTGATTCCGGAGATGACGCGTGTCGCCTGGAAACACAAGCAGGACGACATCCGTCAGCTCGCGCCCACCGTCCAACCGAACGCGTTCGTGTATTCGTTCACGCGCCGACAGTACGAGCAGGCCTACGGCACGAAGTACCGGAAACCAGGCGTTCTCGCGCGATTCATCGGACTGCTGACTCGAGTGATGCCGAAGATCGGTCCGCTCAGCGCACTGAAATTCAGAGTGCCGACACCAGCGGCCGAAAAGCTCTTTGCCGAGAGCTTCCGCGAAACGCGCGAACGGTATCGAGCCCTGATCATCGATGCGCGCGACGGGCGCGTGCAGCTACCAAACACGGATTTCGATGTCGGGCGTGCGCCGCGCTGGGGCGAGAACGCAGTCGCCGATCGTGCCTATGTGGAGCTCCTCGAAAGACTCGCGGAGCGGAATTTCGCGAGCACGCCGGCGCCGCTCAAACGCGCCATCACCCAGTTCTTTGCCCAGATGGATGCGACGCAACCGGACAAGAAGCTCCGAAAGAAGGTGGCTTCAGTTCGCACGCTCGTCACGCGACTGAATGCTTTGTAACGCCGGGAGGTGGCGGGCTTCAGTCGGAGCGCTCGCGAAACGGCCGTCCCGTTTGCGCGAGCCTCTGCTCCAGCTTCGCGGTGCAGTCGCAGTTCTCGCACGCCCAGGACTCCTCGCCCGACTCGTGCCGACAGCGGCTTCGTGCGTGCGCGTCCTTGATACTCAATAGCTCGAAATAGACTTCCCAGTACGGCCGTTCCTCGGCGAGTGGCATCGCGCAGAAGCAGGTCTCGACCCACTTCACCCGCCCGTCCCCCAGTTCGCGGGCTTCGGCCATGTTGTGCAGGTACTCATCGCCTGCAATCGAGCCGGCACCCAGCGTGCCGTCCACGATAGCGCGATCGAGCGCATCGGCTTGACCTGGCTTTACGCGCGCCGTCACGAGATACCGCACGAGGTGATGTTAACCTTTCCGCGTGCGAACAGGCTGGTGCCTTTGTGTGGCGCTGCTGCTGGCCGCTTCTGCGGCCGCCCAGGATCCGCGATACGAAAAAGAGGTCGCGGCGTTCGAGGCACTCGACAGGACGAATCCGTCGCCGAAGGGTCAAATCGTCTTCGTCGGCAGCTCGACGATCGTCGATTGGGACCCGGTCAGGTATTTTCCGGACCTCAGAATCATCAACCGTGGGCTCTGGGGCTCGTCACTGATCGATTCGGTCCGGTTGGTAAACCGGATCGTGCTGCCGTACGAGCCTCGCCTCATCGTGGCCTACGCCGGTGACAACGATATCGATGCTGGCCAGACGTCCGAGGACGTGGCCGTGCAAGTCGAGCGCTTCATCAAGTCGATTCACGCCAAGCTGCCCCAGGCGCGCATTGTGTTCATCGGCATCAAGCCGAGTCCGCAGCGCTGGCTGACCATCGATCGTGCGCGGACGACCAACGAGATGATCCGGGCGATCTGCAGTCGAGACGACCGGGTGGCATTTCTCGATGTCGATGGCGTAATGCTCGGCTGGGATGAGAAGCCGCGGAAGGAGCTCTTCGCCGAGGATGGCCTGCACTTATCGCCGCAGGGTTATCAACTCTGGACGACCCTGCTCCGTCCGTTTCTGAACCCGTGAGGCATCCCGTTCGGGATGCCTCAGTACTCATTCCACCTCGCGAAGAGCGCCGCCACCGCGACCAGCGCCATCGCGTCGCTGCGGATCGTCCGTCCTCCGAGTGTCACGAGTTGACAGCGCTCGGACGCGGATCCGATCTCCTCTACCGTCCAGCCACCCTCGGGCCCGATCAGCAGGCTCGCTTCCCGCGGCCGACCGCCTTCGATCTCACCCAGGGAAGCCACGGCGGCGCCGGCCCGGGGCTCGACGAGCAGCAGAGCCGGGACGGGCAGTTGGCGCTCGTCGATGAGTGAGACCACGGCGTCGAACGGTTCCGGCTCGAGGAGCGCTGGAACGACCGCGCGTCCGCATTGCTTCGATGACGACACCGCGATCCGCTCCCATCGCTCGCGCCGTCCGCCGCGCACGACCGACGCCAGCGTCACCTCGCTCCGGGTGGCCACGACAGGCTGAATCGCGACGACGCCGATCATGGCCGCGTCGCGCACGACGTCGTCCATCTTGTCGCCCTTGAGCACGGCCTGCACAAGCGTAATCGCCACGGCTGGTTCCGGAGCGGGCTCGTGCGTCGCGACGAGACGCACCTGTGCATTGTCCTTGCGCGCGATCTCGACCGTCGCCTCGAACGCCTGCCCGCGCCCGTTGAACACGATGACCGCGTCGCCGCGCCTCAGGCGCAGCACGCGCGTCAGGTGCGCGGCTTCATCGTCCGGCAAGGTAACGATGTTCCCGATCGCGTGAGCATCTGGTGCGAAGAATCGTGCGCGCACGACGCCATTATCTCCGTGCGGCATCGTCCGACTGAAAGCGGACATTGCACGGCGGGCACCTTCCGCGCCGAAGCGCCGAGCACAAAGGCGGGGTATACTCCGCGCACTCCCACATGTTTCTCCGGGGTCAGACCATCGGGAAGTACCGCGTGCTGTCGCATTTGGGCAGCGGCGGCTTCGGCAGCGTGTATCTCGCCGAAGACACCTGGATCAAGAAGAACGTCGCCATCAAGGTGCCGCACAAGCAGAACCTGGATTTCAGCGACATGCTGAAAGAGCCGCGCTTACTCGCCTCGATGAGCCATCCGAACATCGTCACGATGCTTACCGCGGAGAAGCTGGACGATGTGTTCTTCATCGTCATGGAGTACGTGCCGGGCGAGACGCTCGAACACGAGATTATGCGTGAGGGCGCGCTCGACCTCGGGAAGGCCCTCGACTACACCTGTCAGATTTGCAACGCGGTCGATCACGCGCACCGCGCCGGCGTGCTGCATCGCGATATCCGCCCGGGCAATATGCTGTTGTCGGAGACAGGCATGCTGAAGGTCACCGACTTCGGTACGTCGCGTTTCCTCGAAATCGCCGCGCACGGCACGACGGTGATCGGCAGCCCGCCGTACATGGCGCCCGAACAGTTTCATGGGAAAGCCGTGTTCGCCAGCGATGTCTACTCTGTCGGCGTCACGATGTACCAAATGGTGACTGGCGAGCTGCCCTATAACACTCCCGCGCCGGCCGATCTGGAGAAGCTGATGAGCGGTGAGCTGGTCACGGCCCCCCGCGTCAAGAACGCACGCCTCCCCAAAGCCATCAACGACATCATCATGCGCGCGATGGCGCCTGACCTCACGGCCCGCTACCAGCGCGCCGGTGACCTGCTCGAGGATCTGCTGGCGGCGCGGGCTCCGGCGGGCCGACGCGCTAAAAGCCGCCGCACGGCCGTTGGGCTCGACCTCATGGATGCCAACGTCGCCGACATCCAGTCACGGCTCAAAGCCCGCGAAACGCCCCAGGCCCGCTTTTGCTGGCAGTGTCGCAAGCCGCTTCACGCCCGGACGGATCGCTGCCCGTTCTGCAACGAAGCGCAATAAACAGGGAATGTCCGCCGAACATTAGGGAATCCGCGCAGCCACTGCTACGATCTTGCAAAGGAGCAGTCATGGCGTTTCCGGGTACGGGCAAGATCTGGATGAACGGCAAGGTGATCGACTGGAAGGAGGCCACCATCCACATCGCCTCGCACATCGTTCACTACGGCAGCGGCGTCTTCGAGGGTGCCCGATGCTACGACACCGTGAACGGGCCAGCCTGCTTCCGCCTGGACGCTCATATGCGCCGGCTGCTCGATTCTGCCCGGATCTACCGGATGGATCCGGAATACGACCAGCAGACGCTGACTGACGCGACCCTCAGACTGATTCAGACCAACGGGTTCAAGGCCTGTTACATCCGGCCTTTGATCTATCGCGGCTACGACTCTCTGGGTGTGGACCCGCGCGCCTGCCCCATCGACGTGGCCATCATCCTCTGGGAATGGCCGGCGTACTTCACCAAGGAGGCCATTGAAGAAGGCATCGACGTGAAGATCGCCACCTGGGCGCGCAATGCACCGAATACCACGCCGGCCATGGCGAAGAGCGTGGCCAATTACGCCAATGCCCAGTTGATCAAGCTCGAAGCCGTGCTCGAGGGCTACGCCGAAGGCATCGCGCTCGACACGGGCGGGAACCTCAGCGAAGGCAGCGGCCAGAACGTCTTCATCGTCCGTGATGGATTGATCTTCACACCGCCGATCGGCAATTCGGTGCTGTCCGGCATCACCCGCGACTCCGTGATCACGCTTGCCCGCGACATGGGCTTCGAAGTGCGTGAACAGACGCTGCCGCGTGAAATGCTGTATATCGCAGACGAGGTGTTCTTCGTCGGTACGGCCGTCGAGGTAACGCCGATCCGCAGCGTAGATAAGGTGAAGATCGGGCGAGGGCGCCGCGGGCCGGTCACCGAGGCCATTCAGCAGAAATTCTTCCAGGTTGTGAAGGGGGAAGCCCCTGATCCGTACGGATGGCTGCAGCCCGTCACCACGCCTGAAGCCACTGCAATTGGGGCCGGAAAGCGCCGATAAGCCCTCCGGATGCACGTTAACGACCTCCTGAGGTTAGCGGTCGAAAGCGGCGCGTCGGACCTCCACCTCAAAGTCGGCAGCTACCCCATGCTGCGGGTCCGGGGCGTTCTTGTGCCTGCGCTCTCCGATAAGCGGGTCGACCATGAAGACATGGTGGCGATGGCAGCCACCGTCCTGCCCACGACCTCGCGCGAACGATTCAAGGAACAGCACGAAGTGGATCTGGCGTACAGCGTCAACGGCCTGGGCCGGTTCCGCTGTAACGCGTTCCAGCAGCGCGGTACCATCGGGATGAGTTTCCGCGTGATCCCGATGAAGGCCGCGACGATCGAAGATCTGGCGCTCCCGAAGGTGCTCAAGACCATCGCCGCGGAAGAGCGCGGACTCATTCTCGTGACCGGGACGACGGGGAGCGGGAAGAGCACGACGCTGGCGGCAATGATCGAAGAGATCAACAGCAGCCGCACGACGCACATCATCACGATCGAAGATCCGATCGAACACCTGCACCGGGACAATCAGTCGATCGTGAACCAGCGCGAGGTCGGCGCCGACACGCTCTCGTTCAGCCACGCGTTGCGCAGCGCGCTCAGACAGGATCCTGACGTGATCCTGCTTGGCGAAATGCGCGACTTCGAGACCATCGAAACAGCGCTGCTCGCGGCCGAGACCGGTCACCTCGTCCTGTCGACTTTACACACGCTCGACGCAACCGAGACGATCAATCGCATCGTGGCCGTATTCCAGCCGCACTATCAGCAGCAGGTGCGCATCCAGTTGGCCGGCGTGCTCAAGGCCGTCGTCTCGATGCGTCTGATGCCCCGCGTCGATATCAAGGGACGCGTCCCGGCCGTCGAGGTGCTCATTACCACGCCGTTCATCCGGGACTGCATCATGGATAAGGAGAAGACGCACCTCATCCCCGGAGCGATTGCCCAGGGCACCTCACAGTACGGGATGCAGACGTTCGATCAGTCCATCTTCGGCTTGTTGGAACAGGGACTGGTGTCCTACGACGAAGCTTTGCGGTGGGCGTCGAACGTCGACGAGTTCAAGCTGAAGGTGCAGGGCATCCAGACGACCGCGGATATGGCGCGCGAGCAGATGGCGCGCGAAATCCCCACGCCGAGCAACCTCTCCGCCAAGATCACCCGCTTCGGATCGTAATTTCTCGGATCGTGGTCGGGTCCGAGGGTCGGAAGATCACGCCGGGTCCAAGGGGACCCGGCCTACGATGCGGGCCTACAA
>DASROF010000156.1:0-3513 GCA_035647075.1 Vicinamibacterales bacterium
AGTGCTGCTCGACCTGTCGACGGTGACCTATGTGGACAGCGCAACCATCGGCTGTCTGATGGATCTCTATCGGCAGGCGTCAGCCGCCGGTGGATCGCTGAAGCTGGCCGGCGTCCAGAAGCGTGTGGAAACCATGCTGACGATGACCGGCGCGCAGAACTTTCTCGAGATTCACGCGGACGAAGCGTCGGCGGTCAAGAGCTTCGGGGCCTAGCCATGAATACGATCAAGACGACGACCGGTGCCGAGATCGCTCTTGACGGCGACATTCTCGCAATCATGGAGACCCTGTACAGAGAGGTCACAGCGCGCAAGGAGCTCGAACGATCGTTCGAAGACATGATCAAGGAGATCAAGCACCTGATCGATCAGATGGACGACGCGACGCGTCGTGCCTACCTGCTGGAGAGCCTGTTCCTCAATACGGTGAAGTACGAGAACGACAAGCTCGAAGCGTATATGAGGAAGATCACGAAGTAAGACGTATCGGGATTGGAGTCAGAGTCCCCCCGTCACATCGAGCACAGCGCCCGTCACATAAGACGCCTCATCCGACAGCAACCAGAGGATTGCGGCAGCGATCTCCTCCGGTTGTGCCACGCGCTTCATCGGAATACGCGGTGCCAGCCGATCGACGCGTCCAGGATCGCCAGAGGACGCGTGAATGTCTGTGGCAGTGATTCCCGCGCGGACCGCGTTGACGCGGATGCCCTCAGCAGCAACTTCTCTGGCCAGTCCGATCGTGAATGTGTCGATCGCACCCTTTGATGCGGCATAGTCGACGTACTCATTCGCCGAACCCAGCCGCGAGGCCCCCGACGACACGTTGACGATCGCGCCGCCGCGACCGCCGGTGTTGGAGGACATCCGGCGAACCGCCTCACGGGCACACACGAACGGACCGACGACGTTCACTCCCAGCATCCGGGTGACGCGAGCGGCGGTCATGGTATCAACCCGCATCGACTGGTCGACGATGCCCGCATTGTTGACGAGCGCGTCCAGGCGGCCGAACCGGCCATCAATCTGATCAAAGACGCGGAGCACGTCAGCTTCTACTGAGACGTCACCGCGCGCGGCAATCGCTTCACTGGTCCGATTGAGCTCTGAAACCAGGGCATCTGCGGCAACGTTATCGCGGACATAGTTCACGACCACTCGATAGCCACGCGATGCCGCGAGCCGCGCCGTCGCCGCGCCGATGCCACGGCTGCCGCCGGTGATGAGCACCACCTTGTCGTGCATCGGGAGAGTGTACTTAGGAAGGGAGAAAGAATCGTTCGAGACGGTCGAACCAGAACGGCCCACCGTCTCGAACGATCCGAACGTTTCGAACGACTTAGCTCACCCGAACGGATGCGACGGCAGGAACCGCCCCGTGGGCGTCGACGGTCTCGGGAATTCCATCCACCAGCGTCCACGCATCGGTCTGCGCGAGCACCTGCGCGGCAAATGCCGTGTGCAGAGCGTGACCGCCGCGATGAGCAACGAGATGGCCGATCAGCGGACGGCCGATGAGCGCCATGTCGCCGATCACATCCAGAATCTTGTGCCGCACGAACTCATCGTCAAAGCGCAGCCCGTTGTTCAGGATGCCGGTGTCGCCGATGACGATGGCGTTTTCGAGGGAGCCGCCGAGGGCGAGGCCCTGCTGACGGAGGCGCTCCACCTCGTTGAGGAACGTGAAGGTGCGTGCCGGTGCGATCTCCTCGACGAAGGTCTCTTCGCTGAGCCGGATCGTGCGCGACTGATGACGCAGCATCGGATGGTCGTAGGCGATGCTGTAGGTCACCTTGAAATGGTCTGACGGATAGACCGCGATCCGCTTATCGCCGCGGGTCAACGACATCGGCCGCAGTACCTTGAGGTAGCGGCGAACGGAGTTCAGCGGCTTCACGCCGGCTTCCTGGATCAGATAGATGAACGGCGCGGCGCTGCCGTCCATGATCGGAACTTCCGGCGAGTTCAGCTCGACAATCACGTTGTCGATCCCGAGGCTGACCAGCGCCGCCATCAGGTGCTCGACCGTGTCAACGCGAACCGCATCGCGCGTCAGCCCGGTTGCGTAGTTGATCCCCCCGACATGCTCCGCGCTGGCCGCCACCTCGAGCCCACCCAGGTCGGCGCGACGAAAACGAACACCGGAGTCCGCAGCGGCTGGCTTGAGGGAAAGTGTGACCTTGTTGCCGGAATGAAGGCCAATTCCAGCGCAGGAAATGGAGCGTCGAATCGTCCGCTGTGTGTTCATCAGGCTCTCGGGCACATCTGGGGCAGTGCCCCTCTTGAAGCAAGCCCGATACCTGATAGATCCACGTTGAAGTCTAGACGCTTAACTCGTTGGGTGCATGGCAGTTGCAGCCAGATACCTCCACGTCGCGGCTATCGTGGGATCACCGTATTGTGTGCGGCGAGCCACGAATCAGCCTGTCGATTGTGTGGCGATTTTACCACGCTCCGGATCAAGCAGGGCGTGTTTTTGGCGCAGAATCGAACAGCGCTCGAAGGAACTGTCCGGTCACGGACTTGGGATTGGCCGCGACTTCCTCCGGCGTGCCCGCGGCAACCAGACGACCACCGGCGGCTCCCCCTTCCGGCCCGAGGTCAATCAGGTAGTCCGCGCACCGGATCACGTCGAGATTGTGCTCGATGACGACGACCGTGTTGCCCTGATCGACGAGCTTGTCCAGCACATCCAGCAGCTTCCGGGTGTCTTCGAAGTGGAGGCCGGTGGTCGGTTCATCGAGGATATAGAGCGTGCGGCCGGTGCTGCGGCGCGACAGCTCGCGCGAGAGCTTCACCCGCTGCGCCTCGCCACCGCTGAGCGTCGTGGCCGACTGACCGAGCTCGATGTAGCCCAGGCCCACATCCTGGAGCGTCCGCAGCTTGTTCGCAATCGGCGGGAAGTTCTCGAGCAGCGGTTGCGCCTGATCGACGGTCAGGTCGAGCACCTCCGCGATCGACTTGCCGCGATAGAGGATGTCGAGTGTCTCGCGGTTGTAGCGCCGGCCCTTGCACTGCTCGCAGGTGACATACACGTCCGGCAGGAAGTGCATCTCGATGGCAATCACGCCGTCGCCCTGGCACGCCTCGCAACGACCACCCTTGACGTTGAACGAAAAGCGCCCCGGCTTGAAGCCGCGCGCCTTCGCTTCAGGCATCATCGCGAACAGCTCGCGGATGAATGTGAACATCCCGGTATAGGTGGCCGGGTTGGAGCGCGGCGTGCGACCGATCGGCGACTGATCGATCTCGATCACCTTGTCGATCAGTTCAATGCCGTCGATGCGATCGTGCGGACCCGGATCCGTCGCCGCCCGATAGAGCGTGTGGGCGAGCGAACGATACAGGATGTCGTTGACGAGCGTTGACTTGCCCGAGCCGCTCACGCCGGTGACCGCGGTCATCGTGCCGAGCGGAATGGTCACGTCCACGTTCTTCAGGTTGTTCGCGCGGGCGCCACGGATGACGAGCTCGCCTTTGAGCGGAACGCGCCGCACTCGCGGTGTTGGAATG
>DASROF010000157.1:0-3409 GCA_035647075.1 Vicinamibacterales bacterium
ATGGGTGCGTCGCGTGGCCACTGGGACGGAACGACGCTCGTCGTTGAAACCGCCAATCTGAAGATGACGCCGCGCGGCTCGACGCCCTCGTTGAAACTGGTCGAGCGCTTCACGCGAACCGGGAAGGACACGATGGCATACGAGGCGACGTTCACCGACCCGGCCACGTGGACGGCGCCGTGGACGGTGGCGCTCGACTTGAGGGCTCGGCCAGACGATGCCGGAGTGTACGAGTACGCCTGCCACGAGGGGAACTACGGATTGCGGCACATGTTGGAGGTGTCTCGCTTGCTCGACTCCGTCCTCCGCAAGTAGCTGGCGTCGGCTAATTGACCGCGCGCACGTCAGCGATCAGGCCGAGAATGCCTTTGACGATTGCCGTCTCGGCACATCCGGGTTTGAGCCGCGATGACAGCACTTCGAAGGTGTACTTGCCATACGACTCGTCATCCGGAATGTATCCGGACCGTGCCGATCCATTCGTCAGCGTCGTCATCATCGTCGCCTTGAATGGTGATTCGCGCTTCAGTCGCTGGGCAATCGGGTTGAACACTTCGGCGTTCACTGCGCCGATCATGACGTCGCCGACGCGCAGCAGCCCGAGGCGGATGTCCACCGGTGCCGCGTCCTTGTACGTCCCCTCGAATCCCGCGCGCCCCTCATTGGTCCGTTCTCGACCCGGGCACGTGACGTTCGTCGTCGCCGCGGCGATCGGCACCGCGGACTCCAGACGCGCGATCCCGCGCGTGACGTACAGCACTTCCTCGCCGAGAAACTGCCCCATCGAGCTCGCCATCTGCCGCTGTTGATTCATCAGCCGCGCGACCGTGGGATCGTTGCGATTGAGACCCTGACCGCCGGGTGGCATAGCGTTGCTGATGTCGATGCCGCGGCTCGCGTACTCCTTCGTGCGGATGTCGCGCAGGTCGTACGTCTGCTGGTAGTAGATCGGATTCTGGTCGCCGCCGGCGCCATTCGACCAGACGGCCACCACCTTGTCGTCGAACGATTCCTCGATGTATCGGGACGTCGCCCCGGGAATGTCGCCGCTGACCTGATCCAGTTGCCCGGTGATCACGCCGTGAACGGCGTAGTTGTAGTAGACCGCGAGCGGTTCACCGCTGATCGTTTCGAACTTCACCACCGCCACCGTCTTGTCCGATGGCCCCTCGCGGTTTGGTCCTTCCCACCAGCGCCCGGTCTTCGGGTCGATGATCTGCCGGTTCACGTTGATATACGACTCGCCTGTCCCATACCCCACGCGCGCCGGTGCGAGCCGCTGCCTCGCGAGACGAACCGCCTCAACGATCTTCTGCGCGTAGTCGGGACCGCGCTGGCCGCCGGCGCTGTGCGTGTGCGTGGCCGCCAGCAACACGTGCGTTGCCGGGATGCCGAAGTCTTTTGCGATCGATTGCGACACTGCCTGCCACAAGGAATCCGGAATCGCGCCTGCGTCCACCGTCACGAGTGCAGCGGTCGCTGCACCGTTGTCGAGGACGATGGCGCGGGCGTACAGGTGGTCCAGGACGCCGTAGCCGTTCTTCGGCAACTCATTCTGCGATGGCGTGACGTCGACCTTCGCCGCGCCCACGCGCAGCGGCGAGATCGCGCGCGACGTCTGCGCTTCGGTCCCGGGCGACACCAGCGCAACCAGAACAATCACCACGAGCACGAGGAAGCACTTCATGCGGCAGATGTGTACCTGTCCCGGGAGAGCCTGTCAATACGGATGCGTGTAATGACACAGTCCGCTTGTACTATCGGGGTTGCCATGGAGCAGCGGTGAAGAACCAGGCGCAGCTGATCGCATACGTCGATCGACTTCCCGGTGGCACGTTTCGCGATCTTCGGCAGTTGCTGAACGGACCGCTGCGCGAGGTGTTCGGAGGCGTGCACGTCCTCCCCTTCTTTCATCCGATCGACGGGGCGGACGCCGGCTTCGACCCGATCGATCACAGCCAGGTCGATGCCCGGCTCGGGACGTGGGCCGACGTCGCGGCGCTTGCGGGCGACGTCGACGTGATGGCCGATCTGATTGTCAATCACGTCTCACGCCACTCACCGCGCTTTCAGGACTATGACGCCCGTGGCGGCGACTCCCCGTATGCCGGGATGTTTCTGACCTACGAGCGAGTCTTCCCGCACGGCGCGCGCGAATCGGACCTGGTTGCCCTCCACACCATCCGGCCCGGCCTGCCGTTCACTGTGCATGACGCGGCCCACGGCGCGCGGCTGCTGTTCTGGACCACGTTCACCAGCGATCAGATCGATATCGACGTCACACACCCACAGGGACGCCACTACCTGACTGAGGTACTGACACGCTTTCGTGAGGCCGGCATCACGGTCATCAGGCTCGATGCCGTGGGATTTGCGATCAAGAAACCCGGCACGAGCTGCTTCATGATTCCGGAGACGTTCGCGTTCATCGACGAATTGACTGCGCAGGCTCGCGCGTTGAGCATCGAAGTGCTGGTCGAGGTGCACGGGCATCCGGATGACCAGATTGCTGTCGCCCGGCACGTCGACTGGGTATACGACTTCGCGTTGCCGCCGCTGGTGCTGCACACGCTGTATACCAGGAACGCAGAGGCGTTGAGCCGGTGGCTCCGCATTCGCCCGACGAACGCCGTGACCGTGCTCGACACCCACGACGGGCTCGGCGTGGCAGATGTCGATCGCGACAGCCGGCACCCCGACGATGACCCATTGCTGCCGCGCGCGGCGATCGACGCGCTGATCGACACGATCGACGCACGCAGCCGCGGTGAGAGCCGCGAAGCAAGTGGCGCGGCCGCCAGCAACGTCGATGTGTCGCAGATCAATTGCACGTTCTATGACGCTCTCGGTCGGCGCGACAACGAGTATCTGATCGCCAGAGCGATTCAGTGCTTCGTGCCGGGCATTCCGCAGCTGTATTACGTCGGCCTGTTGGCGGGCACCAACGACATGGCGCTGCTTCGACGGACCCGGGTCGGACGCGATATCAACCGTCGGTACTACACGGCCGCTGACGTCGACGACGCGCTGGCGCGGCCAGTCGTCCGCTCGCTGCTCGCCCTCCTGCGTCTGCGCAATACTCATCCAGCGTTCGCGGGAACCTTCCGGACGCTCGCAACGGAACCGGATCGGCTCGCGATGACCTGGACACACGGCGATCACGTGGCCAGGCTCAATATCGATCTCATGGCGATGACGGTCTCCATCACGGGTTCCGGCACGGACGGCGCGGCCGTGACATGGCACAACCGGCTCGAGGCACACGCATGACAGACCAGGCCGCCAGAGGCCAGAACCTGGCGATCATCAAGGCGCTCACCTACTTGATGTTCGCGATGTTCGCGATGACTACCGATTCTGTAGGCGTGATCATCCCGGAGGTCATTCGCACGTTGCGGTTGTCGCTGAC
>DASROF010000158.1:0-7168 GCA_035647075.1 Vicinamibacterales bacterium
AGCTGGTACATGGAGGGAGAGGCGTGCCGAGGGAGAGGCGCGCGTCGAAACTCATGTCCTCCGGAAATTCCTGCGGGCGGAGGAGCTGCAGCAGCCTGAAGAATCCGTGTGCGTCGTCCTCGAGCGGGGTGGCGCTCAAGAGCAGGACGTGACGTCCGAGGGCCGCGATAGGCGCGATCGCACGCCAGCCGGGTTCGCCCGGGTGGCCCGGCGGGCGGCGCAGTCGTTGTGCTTCGTCCACCACGAGCAGATCGATTCCCGCTCGCACGGCCTGGTCGGTCAGCTGTGGGCGCTCGATCAGCATTTCCAGCGCGATCACGACGCGACGGTGTGCATCGAAGGGGTTGAACTCGGGGCCGAAATCGCGGGCCACGTCGGCGAGGCGCTGCGCATCGAGGAGCGTGAACACCTGGTGGTACTTCCGCCAGAGCTCACCCAGCCACTGCACGGTGAGCGCATCCGGTGCGACCACGAGACAGCGATCGATCTTCCCTGCGTGCACGAGACGATTCAGGATGAGCGCGGCCTCGATGGTCTTGCCGAGGCCCACCTCATCGGCGAGCAGCCACCGCACGGGATCGCTGGCGCTCGCGCGCTCCGCAACGTGGAGCTGATGGGGAAAGAGCCGGACGCGTCCGCCGAGGAAGGAACCCAGGCCGTCGGCTTCGCGAAGCGACAGGAGGTGCAGGATGTCGAGGCGGGTCACGAAATCCTCGACGTCATCGAGATCGCCAAGGGCGAGTCGCTCGAGGAGCGCATTCTCGAGCTCCAGCGGCCACAGCGCCTGGGAAGACGCGGTGTATCCATTCGCCAGTCGCAGTGTCCCGTCCGGGAGTCGCGCGACGATCGTCGTTTCCTCTCGGGTATCGGTGATCCGGACCGGCCTGCCCGGGCTGAGATCAACCGGGATCAGTGCCTCCGTGTTAGCGGCGAGCCGGAGCGTCGTCCCCGAGCGTGGGAACTCGACGAGGAGCGCCCGAGCTTCGAGGGCCGTTACGCGTCCGATGCCCAGCTCGGGATTGAAGCGGTGAGTGAGGTAGTCCCCGATATTCCAGGAGGGTTCAGACACTGACACAGCAATCTTGGATCAGGCCGCCGCGGCAGCGTGTGGTCCGATGACCCAAGCGATTGAAGTGAAGAGACCGTTCGTCGAGGAACGGTCTAAGGCCGGTTTGATTATGAGGGAACCACGGTAAGGAAGAGAGCGGCGACGACGCCGATGACGAGGAGAAAGCCAGCGGGAATCCAGAGCAGTCCGAGTTCTTCTTTCATCGCGTGTGAGTCCTCTGTTAGATGGTTGTGAGTGAATCGTCTATCGAACAGTCCGCCTTCGCGCTACGGCGAAGGCTGGTGCGGAAGGGGGGACTCGAACCCCCACGGTATTGCTACCGCCAGCCCCTCAAGCTGGTGCGTCTGCCAATTCCGCCACTTCCGCGAGGAGGGCAGGCACCCGTCGAGGGGTGCCCGACGATTACTTGGCCGGTGCTGGTGTCGGCGCCGGTGCCGGTTGTGCCGGAGCGGGCTTGGCAGGTGCCGGAGTTGCAGGCGCGCCAGAGCGCGCTGGTGCACGTCCGCCGACCACCGAGCCCCCGCCGCCGCCACCCTTCTGCCCGGAGATTCCGAGGTAGAGCGCGCCGACGACGAACAGCACGGCGCAGACCGTCGTGGCGCGCGAAAGCACAGTCGCCCCACTGCGCGCGCCGAACGCCGCCTGACTGGCGCCGCCGCCAAATGCGTTCGCCATGCTGCCGCCTTTGCCCTGCTGGAGAAGGACCACCAGGATCAGCGTCAGACAGACGAGGATGTAAATTCCGGTCGCAACGTAATACAGCATGTTTTTCTTCAAAAACCCGAAGAGATGATTATACGGTGTTCTTCAGGATCTCGAAAAACGACTGCACATCGAGGCTGGCCCCGCCCACGAGCGCCCCGTCCACATCTGGCTGGGCGATGAGGTCCCGGATGTTCTCCGGCTTGACGCTGCCGCCGTAGATGACGCGGCAGCGATCGGCTGCCTCGACGCCGAACCACTGACGCAGCCGCTGGCGGATGTGGCTGTGCGCATCGCCGGCCTGTGTGGGCGTCGCATTGCGGCCAGTGCCAATCGCCCACACCGGCTCGTAGGCAATCACCAGCCGTACCAATTGTTCCGACGTGACGCCGTCCAGCCCGCTCTTGATCTGGCGATCAAGTACGTCGAGGGTCTCGTCTCGCTCGCGCTGATCGAGCGTTTCACCGATGCAGACGATGGGCGTCAGTGCCGATGCGAAGGCGGCGCCGATCTTCCGGTTGACCGTGGCGTCGGTCTCGCCGAACAGCGTCCGCCGCTCGGAGTGTCCGATGATGACGAGCTCGGCACCGGCGTCCTTGATCATGGGCGCGCTGACTTCGCCGGTGAACGCACCCTCACGCTCCCAGTACAGGTTCTGGGCGGCGACGAACACGTTGCTCCCGCGAAGCGCGTCGGCCGCCGCGTGAATCGACGGGAACGGCGGCGCCACGACGATCTCGACGTTGGTGATGTCCTTGACCAGCGCACGGAGCGCCTTGACGTGCTTCACCGTCTCGGCGACGGTCTTGAACATCTTCCAGTTTCCGGCAATCAGGGGAGTTCGCATGGAATTCAAAATTCAAAATGCAAAATGCAAACAATGCCTGATCGACGCGGCGAAGTGAACATCGTCGCGCCTGTGACCTCGTGGTGTCCACCACTTGGTGTTTGCATCGTGCATGTTGAATTCTGCATTTACTGATCCGGCAACGCTGCGACTCCTGGCAGGACGAGGCCGCCTAAGAACTCGAGCGACGCGCCACCACCGGTCGAGATGTGGGTAATGCGGTCGGCGACTCCAGCCTTCGTCACGGCGGCAATGGAGTCGCCACCTCCGACGATCGTCGTTCCTTTGACGTCGGCAATCGCGCGGGCGATGCCCACGGTTCCCTGCGCGAACGCGTCGATTTCAAACACACCCATCGGGCCGTTCCAGACGACGGTCTTCGCGTCCTTGAGCGCCCGCGTATACGCGGCTACTGTGGCCGGGCCGATATCGAGTCCCATGCGCTCGCCGATGGAGGCATCCCCGACCTTGAGCGTCTCCGTCGGCACGCCCGCCTCGGGCTTCGCCGCCACCACGTGGTCGACCGGCAGCAGCAACTGCAACCCGCGCTGCTGCGCGCGCGCGAGAATATCGCGAGCGGCGTCGAGCTTGTCGTCTTCGACCAGTGACTGACCGACGGGTATGTCCTGGGCCTTGAAGAAGGTGTAGGCCATTGCACCGCCGATCAGAAGCCGATCGACGCAGGTGATCAGGTTCTCGATCACTTCGATCTTGTCGGAGACCTTGGCGCCGCCCAGAACAGCCATAAACGGCCGTTCGGGATTGGAGAGCGCCTCGCCGAGATAGCGCAGCTCCTTTTCCATGAGGAGGCCGGCGCCAGCCTCAGGGATCAATTTGACGAGCGCCTCGACCGAGGCGTGCGCGCGATGCGCGGCGCCGAACGCGTCGTTCACATAGACGTCGGTCAGCGTCGCCAGCTGCTTCGCGAACGCCACGTCGTTCTTTTCTTCTTCGGGATGGAAGCGCAGGTTCTCGAGCAGAACGACCCCGCCATCAGGAGCAGATCGGACGGCACTCTCGGCCACAGGTCCAATGCAATCTTCCGCAAACGCCACGGGCCGGCCGATCAATTCGCTCAACCTCGCCGCCACCGGCTTGAGACTCATCTCTGGATTGGGCTTGCCTTTCGGCCTCCCGAGATGCGAGGCGACGATGACCCGCGACGCGCCGGCATCCAGGACGTACTGGATCGTCGGTAGAGACGCCCGGATACGCGTGTCGTCCCCGATGCGGCCGTTCTTGAGCGGAACGTTGAAATCCACGCGCACGAACACGCGGCGGTCCTTCAGCGTCAGGTCGCGGATGCTCCGTTTGGCCATGCGATTAGCGGACGAGCGTTACAGTCCGCGGGCGACGATCTTGCGGAGCAGGTCGACGCAGCGGCTCGAGTAGCCCCACTCGTTGTCGTACCACGACAACACCTTGATGAAGTCGCCGTCCATCACCTTCGTGTAGGGAGCGTCGACGATTGAGGAATACGGGTTGCCACGGAAATCGATCGACACCAGCTCCGCATCCGAGACGGCCAGAATGCCCTTCAGCGGACCGTTGGCGGCTTCACGCAGCGCGTTGTTGATCTCTTCACCGGTGGTCTTTTTGTCGACGATGGCGTTGAGGTCCACGACCGAGACGTTCGGAGTGGGAACACGCATCGCAAAGCCGTCGAGCCTCCCCTTGAGCTCGGGCAGCACCTCGCCAACCGCCAGCGCCGCTCCGGTCGTCGTCGGAATCATCGACAGCGCTGCGGCACGCGCCCGCCGAAGGTCCTTGTGCGGCAGATCGAGCAGGTTCTGATCGTTGGTGTAGGAGTGGATGGTCGTCATCCATCCCTTACGGATGCCGAATTTTTCGTGGATGACCTTCGCGAGCGGCGCCAGGCAGTTCGTCGTGCATGAGGCATTCGAAATGATCTGATGCCTGGCGGGGTCGTACTTGTCATCGTTCACGCCAAGGACGACGGTCACATCCGGTCCCTTCGCCGGCGCCGTGATAATCACTTTCCTGGCGCCTGCGGACAGGTGCTTGGCGGCGGCGTCACGCGCCGTGAACAACCCGGTCGACTCGAAGACCACGTCAACGCCGAGGTCCTTCCACGGCAACTGCGCCGGATCCTTGATCGACAGCACCTTGAATTCATCGCCATCGACGGTGATGCCGTCGGGGCTGACCTTCACGTCGGCGTGCAGGTTGCCGAGAACCGAGTCGTATTTGAGGAGGTGGGCCAGCGTGGCCGAGTTCGTGAGGTCGTTGACCGCGACGAAGTCGATGTCCTTGGCGCCCAGCGCCGCGCGCATGATATTGCGGCCGATACGGCCAAACCCGTTGATGCCGACCTTCACTGCCACGTCCCCACCTCGATGATGTCCGCGGGCCGCTCCAGCGCGGCCGACCGACGTATCGGACGTTCCGCACACCCGCAATCTTCGATTCTAGTGAGCCGGCTTGAACGCGGTCAATCGCGCGGATATACTCATGTCAGCGTAACACCCTCATTTTCCACGAGTTAGCGTTGTATCTCCTCTACAGCGTCGCGACGCTGATCGCGCTCGTGGCGCTCTCGCCGTACTTCGTCTATCAGGCGTTGCGCCACAAGAAGTACGTCGGCAGCCTGGGCCAGAGGCTCGGCTACTTGCCCGTCGCGCTGAATCTCGACGGCGAGGCGTCGATCTGGATTCACGCGGTGTCGGTCGGCGAGGTCCTGTCGACGCGTCCGATGATCGACGAGCTTCGCAAACGCTATCCGTCCCTGCGTCTGTTTCTTTCGACGACGACTCGCTCGGGACAGCAGCTGGCACGGCGCAGCATCACGGACGTCGACGGCATCTTCTACTTCCCATTCGACTGGCCATTCACCGTTCGGCGCACGCTCGCGATCATCCGGCCCAGGCTCTTCGTGATGGTCGAGAACGAGATCTGGCCGACGATGCTGAAGGAATGCCGCCGGCGAGGGGTGAAGACCATCGTGATCAATGGCCGGATTTCCGCGCGGTCGTTTCCGCGCTACCGACTGGTTCGGCCGTTCTTCAAACGCGTGCTCGGCGACATCGATCGCTTCTGCGTACAGGGTGAAGAGACGTTCGGACGCCTCGTATCCCTTGGCGCTGATCGGTCTCGGATCACGATTACCGGGAGCCTGAAGTTCGACGCGCTCGATGCGAAGCCATTGCCCGGGCGTGGACCGGCCCGCGTGCTGCGCTTCTTCCGCCTGTCGCCGGGCCGGCCGGTGCTGATCGCCGGCAGCACGATGCGCGGCGAGGACGAAGCCGTGATCCGCGCGTTCAACCGCGTGCGCACGACGCCGGGCGGCGCCAACGCGCTCCTGATCATCGCGGCGCGCCATCCCGAGCGGTTCGATGAAGTTGAGCGTCTCTGCAAGTCGGAGGGGTTGGCCACCATCCGGCGCAGCGAACTGCCGATCGACGCTGAGCCACGAGCCGACGCCGTGATCCTCGATACGATCGGAGAGCTGGCGCACCTGTATCAGGTGGCGACGGCGGTCTTCGTCGGCGGAAGCCTGGTGCCGGCAGGCGGGCACAACATCCTTGAACCCGCGCTCTACGGCAAATCGATCGTGTTTGGGCCGCACATGGAGAACTTCACCGAGATCGCGGAGACGTTCCTGACCAACCGCGCGGCGATCCAGGTGCATACGCCGCGTGAGCTCGAAACGGCGATCGTCGGCCTGTTGGGTGATCCTGTCCGCCGCGCGCGTCTGGGAGCTGCGGCCCGTGCGCTGATCGACGCGAACCGCGGCGCTAAAGATCGAACGCTCGCCGTCATCGCCGAGCTGCTTCCTGCGACCGAGCGCGGCCGAACGGCGACTCTTTACCCGTTCCGCATAGTCCATTGACCCCGCTGAGCGCCGTCTATGGCGGCGTTGCCCGATTCCGCCGCTCCTGGTATGAACGGCGGCCGGCCGCGCGCACGCGACTGGCGCGGCCCGTCATCAGTGTCGGCAATCTGGTCGTTGGCGGCAGCGGAAAAACACCCGTGGTCGCGGCAATCGCCTCGACCCTGACGCGCCTCGGCCATCGTCCCGCCATTCTCAGCCGGGGTTATGGGCGCACCAGCCGGTCCTCGGACGTTGTTGTCGTCAGCGAGGGAATGGGCCCCCTGGTGTCGGTCCACGAATCGGGCGATGAGCCGCAGATGCTGGCTCGCGACCTTGCCTCGGTTCCGATCGTGGTGTCCGCGGACCGCTCGCGCGCGGGCGTCATGGCGATCGAACGGTTCAACCCGACCGTACTGATCCTTGACGATGGGTTTCAACACCTGCGGCTGGAGCGGACGCTCGACCTTCTGGTGATGGCAGCAGCGGATCTCGATGAGCGGTTACTGCCGGCCGGTCGCCTTCGGGAGCCTCTCTCCGCGGCGCGAACAGCGGACGCTGTGCTCGTCTATGGCGACGCAGACAACGCCCGACGCGTCGCCAGCGGCGCCGGAGTGACTCGGTCGTTCTTCGTCACACGTCAGGCTCTGCCGATGCGGCCGTTTTCAGAGTCGGGAACGACGCCGCCGGCGACCGCTCGTGTTGTTGCGGTGGCCGGTAT
>DASROF010000159.1:0-28228 GCA_035647075.1 Vicinamibacterales bacterium
AGTGCTTCGTGTCGCGATATTCGGTCTTCTGAACCGCGTCGCCATCCAAAGAAAAGAGCACCGCTCCCGGATACGCGAGGATGATCGGTGAGTGGGTGGCGATCAGGAACTGCGCACGGCCCGTCACGGTGAGGTCGTGCACGATCTTCAGGAACGAGAGCTGCCGCTGAGGCGAGAGCGCCGCTTCGGGCTCGTCGAGGATGAAGACGCCCTGATCGAACCGGTGGTTGAAGAGCGCGAGGAACGATTCGCCGTGCGATTGCGCGTGCAGCGACTTGCCGCCGTACGCCTGCAGATCGGACACGCCTTCGATATAGGTCGCGAAGTTGTAGAGACTCTCGGCACGCAGGAAGAAGCCTTTCGTCACCTTCGGTTTCCACGACAGCCGCAGTGCCGGCAGGAGCGGAGACCGGCCGGCGGCCGTCACACGCTGGTGATCGCGGCTTCCGCCCTCGGGATCGAAACCGCAGCCTTCGGCCAGCGCTTCCAGGAGCGTCGACTTGCCGGACCCGTTCTCACCAACAAAGAAGGTCACCGGGCTGGCGAAGTCCAGGTCGATTCCGTGCGAGAACGCGCGGATCGTGAACGGGAACTGAGCCGGATCGACTCGCTCCGGCCGCGTCTCCACCCGCTGGAGGAACGGTGCGCGCATCTTCGTCACGACTCGCGCGAGCGCCGGGCCACCATCAACGCCCGCACCAGCCGCTGCTGTCGTCCGTCCTGTCGCGGTACAGCGTCACGTAGTCGTAGACGTCGGCGACAAACGCGTACTCCTCGAAGACGTTGGCCATGTCGGTCCCTACTGATTCAGCGATCGGCGGAAGCAGACGATCCGTTCGACTTCGTCGTACCCGAGCGCGCGGTGGGCGGCGATGCCGTCAGCGTTATCCGATTCCGCGTCACTCGCGATCTCCGTGTGGCCCATCTCGCGCGCGCGGGCTTCGGCAGCCTCGACGAGCGCGCGGCCGATCCCACGGCGCTGCCATGCCGGCTCGACATACCACCCCTCGATGAACGGTACGGGCGACGTCGCGCACGCAGGCGCGTAGGGACGGACATCCATCTCGAGGAAGCCGACGATCCGGCCATCCATCTCCGCGACGAACACCATGAGCAGCGCAGTCGCTCGACTATCGAAGTACTTCCTGGTCTCGATGTCGTGATCCGACAGCGACCCCGGCCAGAGCGCCTCGCGCAGACGCACCCAAGCTGCTCGATCCGCCTCCACTATTTCGCGGACAGTCACGCTCTTCAGAACCATGTCTCGTGCATGAAGGACTGAATCGTCCTGCCCAGCCACCCGCAGATCGCCAGCGCGTTAGAGACCTCGGAGCGGCCACCCTTCGACATGTGCCGGAGCTGGTCCGCTCCCCACCGTCCTGACGGCCATACGTCCGCGGCCACCTGCGCCCACGTCAAGCCGCGCCGCTCACGCTCTGCATTCACCGCCGCATAGAGCGCGACCGTGTCGAAACGCAGGAAGGGCGGAGTACGCCTGCGGCGGCCCGCCGCTGGCGGCGGTCCTCCGTCCGCGCCCGCAAAGCTCTCCACCGTTCGCCCGCACCAGTGCGCGAGCCCGATGACGCCATCGAGCTCGATGCCCCACTTGCGTTTCGGCATGCTCCGGATCGTCGTCGTCGACACGTGGAGTTCCGCCGACAGCTCGGCCCACGTCAGGCCGCGTTCGCGGCGCTGCGCGTCAACGGCATCCAGGAGTGCCTGCGGATCGAAGCGGCTCGCCATTGCTCGCGTGAATTTTTTCGCAGTTGTAGTGAGGGTATCATCAGCAGTCATGACGTCTGGAACATCAGCACCCCTCCGACACCTCGCCGGACCGAGCGGCAGCATTCCCGAACACGGCCGTCTCGTCGTTGACATCGGCGATCGCACGATCGGCATCTTCCGTGTTGGCGGCAGGCTGCATGCGTACGACAACACCTGTCCTCACATGGGCGGCCCGGTCTGTCAGGGGCTGATCATTCCCGCGGTGCGCGAAGTGGTGAACGAGAAACAGGTCTCGACCGGCTATCGCTTTGACGAATCGGAGATGCGCATCGTGTGCCCGTGGCACGGGTACGAGTTCTCGATTGAAACGGGATCGCACCCGGCGAAGGAATCGATCCGCCTGAAACGCGTGACTGTTGAAGAAGAGGGCGGTGAGGTCTATGTCACCCTCTAACGACACGGAGGTCCGCCTGAAGGCGGACACTGCGGAGCAGGTCCGGCTCAAGCCGGACACGACGGAGGACGTCCGGGTGAAGCCGGACACGACAGCAGTGGTGGCCCAGCTCACACAGCTCGCCGAGCGCAACGACCTGACAGAAGACGACGTCCGCGCCATCGTCAGCGCAGCCACGCGGCTCTACTCGAACGCGTCATCGCAAGCGGGCCGGGAACTGCCGCCGCTGACGCCGGACATCTCGACCACCGACGCGCTCACCCTCTCGTGCGCGCTTCTCCGCTCACAGGATCTGACGCCGTTCGAGATGGCGATGTGGTTCGGACGCGGCGCCAAACAGGATTAGCCAGGATCAGCAATGTCCAACGTGATTGAGAGACCGACGGTTAAGGCACGCGACACGCAGCAGATCACGACACAAACAGATTCGCGCGAGATCCTCGCCAACGCCAGGCGTGACGCCGAACGCTACAACCTGAAGGACTATTTCATCGTCGACGTCGACTCTCACCACGTGGAGCTGGACTCGTGGGCAGAAGTGCTCGACCACATCGAAGATCCGGTCCTGCGGCGCAATGGCAAGACCATGGCGGCGTCATGGCCGAACGCGGCGCAATTGGCGCTCAGCAACCATCCGCCGGGCATTACGTTCCAGGACGTGCACGGACGCATCCCGCATCAGATCAAGCTCGCCGAGGACGTCGATACGTCGGACGGCAGGCATCGCGACCTCACGCTGATGCGCCGCGCCATCGACACGATGGGAATCGACCTGCAGATCGTCTTCCCCCAGCCGATGCTCGAAATCGGGCTGCACCCATCGGCCGACATCGAAACGCAGCTGATCTTTGCCTACAACCGCTGGTTCACCAGCCGCATCCTCGCGCACGAACCGCGAATCAAGTCGATGCTGGCGCTGCCGTTCGGCAACCCCGAGGCGTGCCTGCGCACAATCGAGGAATTCACCGGGAAGCCCGGCGTGCTCGGCTTCATGATCACCGGGCAGCGCCAGGTCGGGATTCACCAGGCGCAGTACATGCCGGTGTATCGGGCGCTCGAAGAACGCGGTCTGCCGCTTGGCTTCCACGCCGGGCCGGACTACAGCATCGGCAAGCTGCTCAACCGGTTCGTGTCGGTTCACTCCCTGTCGTTCGTCACATGCAACATGATTCACCTGACGAACTGGCTGATGAACGGAATGAACGAGCGGTTCCCGAATCTGAAAGTGATCTGGATCGAGAGCGGCCTCGCCTGGCTGCCGTTCATGATGCAGCGACTGGATCACGAGTATCTGATGCGTCAGTCGGACGCTCCGCTGCTGAAAAGGCTTCCCAGTGAATACATGCAGGAGATGTATTACACGTCGCAGCCGATGGAGCGGACGAACCTGAAGCTGCTGCAGGCCACACTCGAGGCGATCCACGCCGAGACGCAGCTGCTGTATGCGTCGGACTGGCCGCACTGGGACTTCGACACTCCGGGCAAGCTCATGAGCCTGCCCTTCCTGAGCGAGCAGGCGAAACGGAACATCCTCGGCGAGAACGCGCGGAGATTGTTCAAGCTGTAGAGACCTGACGTCGGGCACCCCTTCACGGGTGCCATCGTGCAACAGCGATTAACCGCGAAGGACGGGAGGAATTTCGTAGTGTCCGGCTTCAGCCGGACCAACCACGAAGGACGCGAAGATGGCGAAGAGCGCGAAGAAAAGGCACTGGGGGTTCCTGATCGCATGCTGTCTGTTGTCTGTCGCGCCGGCGTCAGCGCAAAGTGCGATCGAGGTGCGGCTTCGTGCACTCGAAGACAAGGAACAGATCGCGCAGCTGTTGATCGACTACGGCCGGCATCTCGACAGCCGCGACCTCGCGGCCTATGCGTCGCTCTTCGCCACCGACGGTGAATGGGTTGGCGGGTTCGGCACGGTCAAGGGCCGGGCCGAGATCAAAGCCTTCATGGAGAAGAGTCTCGGTACGGGGCCGAACCGCGGCAACTCGTACCACATCATGTCGAACTTCGTGATCACGGTGAAGGGCGATACCGCCACAGCGTGGTCACGATGGACATTCGTCACACCGGGCGCACAGGGTGCGACGATCGCGCAGGCGGGACGCTATGACGACACGTTCGTTCGCGAGAACGGCGCGTGGAAGTTCAAGAAGCGCACCGCATCCAACGACACCGCCCCGCCATCCACCCGCTGACGGTCCGCCTGAAGGCGGACACTACGAGCGGAGGCGGACACTACAAGCGAAAGCGGACACTACGAGCGGAAATAGCGCGACAGGAAGTCCACGAATGTCGCCCATTCCGCAGGCGTCGCCGTGTGCGGGCCGGTGTGGAGGTTGAACCCGAGGTCACCGCTGATCACCGGTGTGTCCGGCGCGGGATAGGTCGTCGTGCCCAGGTCGCGCGCGCCGAGCAGGCGATACACCGGGCCAGCAGCGACCTGCCCGAGGAACTCACCCTTCGGATCCGACCACTGATCGCCAGTGCCGCCCGTCACGAACACCGGCCGCGGCGCACTCAGCGAGATCAGCATGTGGGCATCGACCGGCATCTCCGACCAGCGGCCGGGCCACTGCTGAAAGCTCTCGCTGAACTGCCACGGAAAGTTCTGCGCCATGTCGTCGACCGTCTCGCCCCAGTCGCGGCGCGCTAGTGCCGAGCCCATTTCGCCTGCGCAACCGGAGAACACGGCCTTGAAGCGCTCGTCCTGCGCCGCTGCCCACAACACGGTCTTGCCCAGCCGCGAGAAGCCGTAGAGCGCAATGCGCGATCCATCCACGTTGCGGTCCGACTGCAGATAGTCGGCAATGCGACTGGCGCCCCACGCCCATGCGCTGATGGTTCCCCACTCGTCCGCGGCCGGCTTCGTCTGACCGGGCTGGAGCGCCTGCCCGATCACCCCTTCCGTCCATGCGTCGGCGCGATCGGGCTGGATGTCGTTGTAGCCGACGGTCGCATAGCCCCATCCGCGCGCCAGGATCTCCGCCGCGTTCGGCGGCTCACCGGTCGCCGCGTTCCCACGGCCGGCAGCCGCGGGTGGGCCGCCCGCTCGCGCGGGCCCGCCGCCGAAGTTCAGGAGCAGGATGATCGGGACCTTCTTCGTCGCCTGCGCCGGCGTATAGACAGACACGCGAATCTGCGGGCCATCGGGCTTCGAGCCAACGTGGCCGACGACCCGCTTCAACAACGCCGCGCCGTCGCGCGCATGCGCATCCGTCTCCGATACCTCCCACGTGATCTTCGGGACGTTCGTCGGAACCCTCCCGTAAATGTGCTGCGCGTAGAGCCGCAACAGCTCCGGACGACGTTGACGGTTCCACATCGTGGCGCCGGTCACGCGCGTCCCGCTCACCATCACCAGCGGATCGGGCAGCGTGTACGGTGCGACCTTGTTTTCGTCGTAGTTGGAGATGTGTCCCGTCTTCAGCGCTCGTCGTAGCGGGTTACCGTTTGCGTCGGAGCCGAGATTCGTCTGATTAGCAGCAGGCGCTGGAGCAGGCGTCTGCATCAGCGATGACGCGGTGGCCAACATCGCCAGACCCAGTGTCACGAACAGCGTGGAACGTCTCATGGTCGCTCCCCGACAGACCTGACGAAGAAACACGAAGAAGAGCTCACCGCATCACCAGCCGAATGACGCCGTCGCGCTTGTTCAGGATGAACAGCTGGCCGTTCGGTCCCATCCCCATGCGCAGGTCCGCCCGCGTAGCCAGCATCTTCCCCTGCTGCATGTTCTTGGCTTTGATGACCTCGAGCAGGGTCTTCTTCTCGCCTTTCTCATCGATGAGGACACGATGGAAGCTCTGTCCGCCCTTCGGCAGCGCGTCCGCGTCGACGTAGAAGATCTCGCCGCTCGGGTTGTCGCCGAAGACCAGCTTGTTGGTCAGCTGCGGCACCGCTTTGTCGCGATACGCGTAGATGCCGGTGGCCGCGGCGAGTCGCTGCAGGATCGGATCGGTGTGATCGAACTCGGCGATCGGGTAGACCATCTTCGGATCGGCGCGCTGATCGTCAGTGCTGACCTCGCGGTTGAAGTACTTGAAGCTGCCTTCCCACACGTTCCAGCCGTAGTTGCCGCCGGCGACGATCTGGTTGATCTCTTCATTGAGGTTCTGACCGATCTCCGCCTCGAACATGTTGCCGTTCTTCGGGTCCCACGAAAATCGCTGCGGGTTCCGGTGACCGTACGAGTAGATCTCGCCGAGCGCGTCGGCGTTCTTGACGAACGGATTCGACGCCGGAATGCCGTACTTGCCGTTCGCGCTGTTCTTGCCCAGCGGATCGATGCGCAGGATCTTTCCGAAAATGGACTTGAGGTTCTGCGCGTGGTTGTACGGATCGCCGCCGGAGCCGCCGTCCGCGGAGCCGATATAGAGCAGACCGAAATCTGGAGTGCCGGGGCGCGCCAGCGGATTGAACGCGATCATGCCGCCGTTGTGATTCGGGAACGGATGCGCCACGCGGAACAGCTCACGCGGCGGGCCCCCGTCATACGTCGCGGCTTTCGGATCTTTCGTCGTCCACTCGAGCAGAACCTCGTCGTGCGTACGCCCGTTGCCGCTCGGCGTGAAGTCCGGCGTCGGCATCGTGTTCGAGGTGTCGACCCACGTATAGAACTTGCCGAATCCGGGCGTTCGCGCCTGCGTGAACTGCGGATGGAACGCAAAGCTCTGGAAGCCCTGCTCCGTGTTACCCGACTGCACCGGGGTTGCCCATTTCGGGTCGGTGATGTCGAGGTACGGCGCCACGCTTTTGCCGTCGTAGCTGATGGTGTACAGGGTGCCGGTCATGACGTTGACGAACAGGCGCTTCGTGCCGGGCTCGTCGAGCAGGAGATTCATCCGCGCCGGCTGTGACGGCGTGCCCGCATCGGGCAGCGACGCGAACTCAGACAGCTTGACGGTGATGACGCCTTCGTCTGCCACGATCGGCGTGGTGAACGGATTGTTGCTGCGTCCCGGTCCCGAGGGTACGAACGGTCCACGTGCAGCACCACCGCCCGGTCCACCTGGTCCACCTGGTCCGCCTGGTCGGCCTCCTGGCGGCCCGCCTTGAGGCGTTTGCGGTGCGCCCTGCGCCGGGGGCTGCGGACCCTGGGCCAGAACGGGCATGACGAAGGCGATCGTCGCCACGACGAACAAGTGTGTCCAACGAGTCATCATGGGCCGTAGTTAATCATCAGACGTCGCCAGCGACAAGCGCGCGACGCTGTTTGGTAGACTCCGCCATCGCCGATGAAGACCAGACACCGCATCACCGTGATGGTCGCGCTGCTCGTGGCCGTGAGTCGCCCGGACGCACAGTCCGGTCTCACGAGGTTTCCTGCCGATGCGGCGCGAGACGTGAGTCCTGACACGCACCTCGTCCTCACCTTCCCGACCACGCCGACACTCGGAACGTCGGGGCAGATTCGCATCTACGACGCGGCGGACAACAGGCTGGTCGACACGCTCGACCTGAGCATTCCGCCCGGTCCCACGTCGGGAGTTGGCGGTCCGGCGGCACCATACACGCCAACGGCGTACGAGTACACCGGCGCGCATCCAACGAATGCCGATACGATCCCCGGAACGCCGTCCGGCGCGGCCGTGCCGACGTCACGCGACTACCAGCTCACGATCATTGGCGGCTTCAGCGACGGCTTTCACTTCTATCCGGTGATCGTTCACGACAGAATCGCAACGATTTATCCGCATCACAACCTGTTGAAGTACGGCAGGAAGTATTACGTGCAGATCGATCCCGGCGTGCTGACGCTCGCGGACGGCAGCTTCAAGGGAATCGGCGGCACCTCTGGCTGGATCTTCACCACGAAGAGACAGGCACCGCCGGCAACCGCCGCGCGCGTCGTCGTCGCGGCCGACGGGAGCGGCGATTTCACCACGGTCCAGGGGGCGATCGACTTCGTTCCCGACCGCAATCCACGTCGCGTGACGATCTTCATTCGCAACGGCAGCTACGAAGAGATCGTCTACTTCCGCAACAAGTCGAACATCACCATCCTCGGCGAAGACCGCGACAAGGTCGTCGTCTCGTACGCCAATAACGAGGTGTTCAATCCCCATCCGTCGAACATCAGCACGAACGAGTGGCCGGGCACCTTTCCGTCACGTCGCGCCGCATTCATGGGCGACAACTCGACGGGTATTCATCTCGTCAACCTGACGATCAAGACGACGGCGCGCGGTCAGGCCGAAGGGCTGCTGCTGATGGGCGATCGAAACATCCTGAGCCACGTCACGGTCGTCGGATCGGGCGATGCGCTGCAGGTCAATGGTCCTGTCTACATCACCGACAGCCTCATCGTCGGCGACGGCGACACGATCCTCGGCCGCGGGCCGGCGTTCTTCTACCGCACCGAGCTGCAGTCGAGTGGCGTGTTCATGTGGATCCGGAATACCGCTGCGAATCACGGCAATGTGTTCGTTGACTGCACATTCAAGAAGCGCGGAACCGGTGTCACCGAGCTCGCTCGAGCCCCGGTCAACAACGGCCGCGCGTATCCCTACGCGGAAGCCGTGCTGATCAACGCGAAGCTGGAAGGAATCAGCCCCGCGGGGTGGGGCGCGATGGGCGGCGACACTGCCAACATGCACTACTGGGAATACCACAGCACGAACCTGAGCGACGGGAAGCCGGTGGACGTCAGCCAGCGCAAGCCGGAGTCGAGGCAGCTGACGAAAGAACGGGACGCGGACATCATCGCGAACTACAGCAGCCCCGCCTACGTCCTTGGCTGGACGCCGGAAGCCATCACGATCAGATAGCCGCGACGGATCAGTTCTCTGTCTGCTGAACAGGGAGGGCTCAGGCGGGCCTCGTCACGGCTCCCCATAGACAGTAATCGCGATCTCAATCTGTGGGCGTGGCTGCTCGACTGGAGATCGCATTGCGTCTCGCTTGCCCAACGACCTACGGTTCGTGGGTTGCACCTTACCGTGCTGGAGGTGAAGCATGCAAACCATGAGAACGCTCGTGGCAAGCGTCGCGGCTCTGCTCATGTCTGCGACGGCATTCGGGCAGCTAAAGCAGAGCGACATCGAAAAGCTCAACGAAGCAACCGGGGTTCTGGGGGAGCTCAGGAACACGGCCGAAGGTGGGATTCCAGACTCCCTGTTCAGTAAGGCTCACTGTGTGGTCGTCATTCCCGATCTGAAGAAAGCCGGATTCATTCTCGGAGGCGAACACGGATCCGGCGTCATGAGCTGCAGGCGCGGGAACACCTGGAGTCCTCCGGTGTTCATGGACCTGACAAAGGGCAGCGCGGGTCTCCAGATCGGCGTCCAGTCGACCGACCTGGTACTGCTCGTGATGAATCAAAGCGGAGCGGATAAGCTGCTGCGCAACAAGGTGACGCTTGGCGGTGATGCCTCGGTCGCCGCTGGTCCGGTCGGACGCGCCGCCAGTGCGGGAACCGACGCGCAATTGTCCGCGGAGATGCTGTCGTACTCGCGCACGAAAGGACTGTTTGCTGGAGTCGATCTGTCCGGCGGCAGCTTGAATCCGGATCATTCCAAGAACGAACGCGCGTACGGACCGAACGCATCGGCCAGAGACATCGCGCTCGGTACGGCACACGTGAAGGTGAGCGCCGAGGCGCAGGCGTTTATCAATGCGCTCGGGCGAGATACCCGTGGAACGTCCGGCAAGAAGTAGCCGTCAACGTCCGGCCCCTTCCGAGTACAAACGTAGGGCCGACCCGAAGGTCGGCCCCTACAGAGTCGGTCCGGCTGAAGCGGGACACTACTGAGTTCGTCCGGCTGAAGCCGGACACTCCGAACGCTATTTCAGCGTCTGCCCCGGTGCGGATCCGCCGAGGAACAGGCGCGAGCCGTCGGGCAGGACGAAGTTGCGGCCGACGGCCTTGTTCGTCCCGTCCTTCGCCTGATACCCCTCGATGACGAGCATCGTCCCCACCTGAACGGTCTTCTTGGTCACGCCCTGTCGGATCAACTGGTTTGGGCTGCCACCTTCAACCATCCATGGCGTGCCTTTGACATCGAGGTGGAACCAGGAGTGGGGATTCACCATGTCCCACTTCACCAGCTTGCCTTCGAGCTTGATCGGCTTGTTGACGTCGAACTCGGCGGCAAACGCGTGATGCGCGAACGCAACCGAGCCCGCACCGAGGAGCGCAATGCCGACAACCGCCGCGATGAATCCCGTTCGTCTAGTCATGAATGTCCCCTACTTCGAGCCAGCGGCTTTCTGCGCGGCCTTCTTCTCGTCCTCGCGGGCGCCGGCCAGGATGTTGGCGACGCCGTAGTTGGTCTCGTGACACGCGAACTCGAAGATTGGCCCGTCGGTCTTCTGCAGATAGTTCAGCGCGGTCCACGGCTTCGTCCAGGTGTGCGGATCGTCAACCGTGTACTTGTATTCGATCTGGTCGTCCGAGACGCGGGTGAAGCGCTCGGTGATCTTCACCTGGTCCGAGGAGGTGGCGCCACCGCCACCGCGACCGCCGCCTGCGGCAATCGCATTGCGACCGTTGAAGTTGGTGGTCTCGACGACGAGCGTCTCGCCTTCCCAGTGGCCACGTGACATGCCGACCCACTGCTTGAGGCCAGCCGGCGGTGCCGGGCGGTTGTCCAGCGGGATGACGCGCGCGTCGTGGATCATCTCGGTCAGGACCATCACGTTCCCCTGACCCTGGACGATGTGGTAGGTGCTGTTGTAGCCGGCGTCGCGGAGCGGCGGACCGGCACCGCCCATGATGATGCAGCGTGATCCGGTCGGCATGTTCTGGACGCGATCGTACTGACCGCCTTGCTGCTTGCGTTCCGCCGCAGCTGCCTGGGCACGCTGCTGCGCTTCGGGCGTCGTCGGCGGCATGCGGCCGTCCGGCGGATCGATGATCTGCGACGTGCGCAGGTTCTGGACGATCGTGTGCTGACTCTTGTCCAGACCGAACTGCGTGAAGTCGTAGTGCACGTCCGCGGTGGTTCCGGGAGTGGTCTGCTCCTCGTCGGTCGCCTGGCGTTCTTTCCTGATCTTCGAGAACTCCTCAGGCGTGTAGAACTCCTTGGTGACGTTCTGCGGCCGTTCGAGCGGCGTGTATGTGGCGTTGCTCCAGAAGCCGCCGAGATCGGGCTGACCGTCAGGCGTTCGCGGCGCCTTGTACGCTTTGGCCGAGCCGGGCGCGGCGGGCTTCGCGGTTGCCGGGGCCGCAGGCTTCGCGCTGGTGGCTGCCGGCTTCGCTGTGCTCGTGGATCCAGCCTGCTGACCAGCGGTATTCGTGGTCAGCCACATCATGGCGACGGCGATGGTCAGGGCGCCTGCTGATATGCGCATCCGCATGTTCATCTCCTACTCGCTGGCCTTCTTCTTCAGGTGACCGTAGATGACTTCTTCGGAGAACTCCACGCACCGGTACTCGGTCAACTGCGCGTTCGGCTCCACGTGCTTGTAGAGCGGGAAACTCATCTTCCACGTCCGCGTGAACGTGTTCGGATCCTCGATCGTGATCTCGTAGTTCAGCGTTTCCGCACTGCGCGCGCTGATCCGTTCGATCGTGTGCAGCGCGTCGCTGTGATGGTTGCCGGCACGGTCGAACCAGGTGGAGTCGAGATACCCGGTCGTGTCCACAACCAGCGTCTCGCCCTCCCACTTGCCGTTGGACCACCCCATCCAGCTGTCCGCCGGCGCTTCCGTATGATTATCCATATAGATCGTCCGGACCGCACCCGCGTATTCGTGGATGATCATGATCCACTTCGGGTTCTGGATGATCTGCAACGGATAGGGCATATACATCGCCCTGGGCACCCCCGGCAGGTAGCACTTGATCTCAGGGTCGAGCTTCATCCGGTTGGCGAAGTTTTCCTTCTTTTTCGCCAGCGCCTCGGGCTTATAGGGGATCGCCCCGCCCTCGACGATGCCCAGACCAGCGGGAACCGCAAACTGGGCACCCAACTCCCACATCGGGCCCGGCGCTGCCGGGTGCGCCTCAACGTCCCAGTACGCGGTGTTCATCGCCTGATAGATGCCGTTCAGATTCGGCTTGCCGTCCGGAGTGCGTGGGGCTTTATAGCCGGTCTGCCCGGGCACGCTCGACGCGATGAGAAACAGCGCTGCCGTCAGCACCGCGCCGCTCAGAATCCACCGTTTGTTCATCTTGGAACTCCACTGGAGGTTGGGAGTTTAAGCCCTAACTGCCGTCACGCGAAGGATTTTCCAGACTCCGTCGCGCCGGACGTAGGCCTTCTCTAATACGACCGGCTCGGCCCGGCTGATGACACCGCCGCCCTGCTGGCGAGCCATTTCCAGCAGCGGACAGTCGGGGCCGATGACCGTCTCCGTGTGCACGGCGACGTGCAGGCGCGCCGTCGCAGTCTGGCGATCCGGTGCGATTTCAATGACGTCGTGCTCCCCGACACCGTCGTGCGAGATGCCGACAACGCCCGGCTCCAACACCACGCCAGATGGTTCGGCCGCAAGCGCCGCTAACTCCTCGGTTGCTCCGCTGGTCACGTGTCTGGCAAACGCCTGATTCAGCGCTCGAAGCTCATTGAGATCTTCGAGCTTCGCGAGCCGTGCTTCGAGTGAATCCGCCCTTCCACCTGAAGTCGGAGGCCACGAAGACGTCGTGGCCGCGGCGGCGGCAACAGGCGCCGAGAGCGCTGCGCCGGCGACGGCTATAAACGTGCGGCGCGTAGTGCTCATGCCGTCACCGATGTTTTGGGCGTGAAGTACTTCACCGTGTTGAACCGGCCGGCGTGGCGCGCGTGCGCGCCGACGATGCTCAGTCGCAGGCCATTGGTGCCGGCACCGTAGTCGATGCCGCAATTCCTCATCGTCCGCATGTTGATCAGGATCGTGCCGAGCGTCCCGTTGCACGCTTCCTCGAGCCAGTAGGCGAAATACAGCTCGTCGCGGATTTTCACGTACGACGCGGGACCGCTCCATTCGAGGCCACCGGCGCCGTTGCCGAGGAAGATGATCCAGGAGAGCGAGTGCGGCGTTGAATAGAGGTGCATCGACGTCAGCCCTGGCGCAAAGGCGCCGTTCGGCGATGCCGTTCCCGGCGCGTAGTTCCACGACATCGCGCGGCCCACGAGCTCGTCGGTGAATTGATGGCGACGATATTTCGGCGGCGTCAGTCCCTTCATCTCGACGACGCCAAACATCGTCTTCACCGCCGACTCGTTGCCCATGTACGGCGTGCCCATCGTGCCGTGAAGCGTCGTGACGAGGCCGTGTTCGAAGTCGGCGACGATTGAGAAGGCGTCGTGATCCTTCGCGCCGCTGAGCAGGTGGCCGAACATGATGACGCCGGGTGCCGACTCAAACGATTCGTATTTCTCCTCATGCCACCCGCTTTCGCCATCGCGCTGCCAGCGCAGGCTCTGAGCGCCATCGAAGCGGTAGCTGAACGCCAGCCCGTTGTCGTAGCGCAGCGTCAACTCCTTGCCTGAAAGGAACGTGCTCATCGGCGACCTGTTGCCGGCCATCGCGTTGTTCGGGGCGAACAGCGTCTTGTTCTTCGCGACGGCGGCGTCCACCTGCGCGCGCGTCATGATCGGGTTCGTCTTCAGCGGCCGGTAAACCTGCCGCGCACCCTTCCCTGCCGCAGCCGCCGCCCGATTTCCTTGCGCGACCGTCGTCCCGAGATCGCCGAACGGCTCAAACTGCGCGATCTGTCCAACCCATTCGCCGTTGCCCCTGAACATGGAGTATTCGAGCGCGTCGGCGTCGTCGAACCCGAGGCGCATACCGACTTGCTCGACCCGATTCGGGTCGAGTACGTAGGTCGTCATCGTGCCGGAGAATTCCGCTTCGACACGCGAGTAGATGTACTTGTCGTCGCTGATCTTGATGTAGTCGGACGGCGCGCACCAGCTCAGTTCGCCGCCGAATCGCGTCAGCTCGACGAAGTTTGAATAGAGCACCGACGGGTAGAACTCGAGCGTCTCGACACCGCTGTCCTGCTTCCAGAAATATCCGTGGCCCTCGACACGATTGGTGATGCCGTGCCGCATCGTCGGGGCGGCGGCACCGGTGTCGACATAGCCCTGATAGACCTGACGCTGCACTTCGCGGTTGTCCTGATAGCCGCTGAACCACAGTTCGAACGCGGTCGCAAGATTGGTGTCCTGATCGACCACGACGATGTAGCCGCGCTGGGTTTTCGGAATCAGATGCGAGAAGAGCGCGATCCGATCGAGCGTCAGCGCGCCGTAGCCTGCCTGCACTGCAACGGCATCGCCTTCCGTCAGCGAAAGACGCTTGCTGTCGGTGAAGCGGTAGCTGAGGGTCGGTCCGTTGTCGAGGACGATCTTCAGCGACTTGCCCGCGAAGACGTCCGACAAGGGCGATGCGCTCGTCGGTCCGTTCGCGGCGGTCGCCAGCTTGCCGAGAATCTGCTCGGACGTGAGCTTCGTGTACTTGATGCGGTGCATCTGCTCGCGTGGATAACGTGTCGGCACAGTGCTGTCCTCGTTTGCGGCGAATAGTATCAGACGGGGATACGATCCCGGGATGCGACTCATCGCCGACGAAGTCAGCGACTACCTGCACACTCTCGTTCCACCACGGCATCCTGAACTCCACGCGATGGAGGCGTATGCGCGTGAGCAGGATTTTCCGATCATCGGCCCGGTGGTCGGACATCTCTGCTATCAGGTCGCGCGCATGATCGGAGCCCGGCAGGTGTTCGAGCTGGGCTCCGGCTTCGGCTACTCGACCGCGTTCTTCGCGCGCGCCGTTGAAGAGAACGGCGGCGGAACCGTCCACCACGTCGTGTGGGACGACGACCTCTCGACACGGGCACGCCGGCATCTCGAGGCAATGGGACACACGCGGACGGTGACGTACCACGTCGGAGAAGCCATCGAAACGCTGCGCGCGGAGGCGGGTCCGTTCGATCTCGTCTTCAACGACATCGACAAGCACGGCTACCCGGCGTCCTTATCCGTCATCCAGGATCGATTGCGTCCAGGCGGCGTACTGATCGTCGACAACATGCTGTGGAGCGGCCGCATCTTCGATACGCGCGACACCACTGCAGACACCGAGGGCGTGCGTGAGCTCACGCGGATGCTGACCAGCGGTTCACGGTGGACGACGTCCGTGATCCCGATTCGCGACGGCGTCGTCATCGCCGTCAAGAACTAACCGTCAGCGATACAGATCGCGGAGGGCGGGAGCCAGGTCGGGAAATCGGAATTCGAAGCCTTCTTCACGAAGACGACGGGAGACGCAGTAGCGTCCGAATAGTGCGAGTTCCGGGTCCGTTCGCAGCAGCGGTGCAGCGACGCGCACCATCCAGCCCGCAGCAGGGAGCCCGACGGGCATGCGGAGAACCCGCCGCAGCTCACGCATCAGGTCGGCGTTGGAAACGGGATTCGGCGCAGTCGCGATGTACGCGCCCGTCATCGCGTCGTCCACGATCGCCCGCTCGAACAGACGATTCATGTCGTGCTCGTGAATCCAGCTGACGCCTTGACGTCCGCTGCCAACGGTCCCGCCAAGTCCGGCACGGACAAGCCCCGCGAGTCGCGGCAATGCCCCACCATCCCGTCCCAGGACGAAGCTGGTCCGAAGAACAACCTGCCGCAGTTGCGGAGGCGCTTCAGCATGGAATGTTCGTTCCCAGGCCTCACCGACTGCCGGCGCGAGGCCGTACCCGAACGGCGAGTCTTCGTCGCACACGACCTCTGGCGGATCGCCATAGATATGGGCCGTGGCCATCTGCACCCAGACACGTGGAAGCGTGGTGACCTGTTGCAGCGCGCGCCCGAGGGCTCTGGTGGACTCGACCCGCGAACGCAGGATCTCGTCGCAATGGTCAGGCGTCTTGACGCAATCGACGCTGCGGCCGACGAGGTTCACCAAGGCGTCGATGCCGTCGAGGTGGCGCGCCCACTCACTGACCGTTCGTGCATCCCAGCGAACGTGACGCCAGCCGGAACCTGCCGCTGTCGCCTGTCGCGAGAGCACCGTCACCTCGGACCCGCCCTGAAGGAGATGTCGCGCCAGGTTGCGGCCGAGGAAGCCCGAACCGCCGGCGACAACCACACGGCGAACCGCGTTCATGCGTTCATTTTGATCGCGGGAGCGCCGCGCCATCGGCAAGCCCGATGTCGAGCGCAATGCGATCCGTGCCGGCCACTGCACGCGAGATGTGGCCCTGGCCGGTTGTGTCTTCGGCGAGAAGGATGTGTCCGGGACCGAGACGAAGCTTCCGTCCACCCTCGAGCTCGATCTCGCTCTCGCCGGCGAGCGTGACCACCAGTTGTCGCCGCGACGCGGGATGCCAGTCGTCGAAGTACTGCGGTGTGGTACGCCGGATCTGCAGTGTCGTCAACGTCACCGGCGTCGCGACCTCGCGTCCCTTGTCTCCCGGCGTCAGCGGAATCTCGAACTCTTCGACTTTCGTCTTTCCGTCAGCGCCAGTGTAGAGACGGGTGACCTTCACTGGCGTCCGCGCCTGTGCCGCAACCGCGTCGCCCGCGATCCAGCGTGCGCCCGTGACCACCCCAAGCGTCGGAATCCATCCCAGCATCACCAGGCCACACATCAGCTTCCGCATCTCTCGCTCCTGCTCGCAGTTCGTTTGCCGCCGTATGATCGTAGGTCTGCCGCGGTGGCAATGATACGAACCTTCCGCCTGAAGGCGGAAGAAATCGAGGAGAGCGCCGACATGCCAGCACGAACGGGATCTGCAACCTGGGAAGGCACGCTGAAAGGCGGCAAGGGATCGATGAAGCTCGGGAGCGGGGCGTACGAAGGGCCGTTCTCATTTCTGTCGCGGTTCGAAAGCGGAACCGGGACGAATCCGGAAGAACTGATCGGCGCGGCGCTTGCCGGCTGTTTCTCGATGGCCCTGTCCGCGAATCTGGAGAAGGCCGGTCACCCGGCAACGCGCGTCGTGACGACGGCGAACGTGAAGCTCGAGATGCTGCCGGGTGGACCGACGATCACCACGATCGAACTCGATAACGAGTCGCAGGTGCCGGGCATCGACGCGAAAGCGTTTCAGGAACAGGCCGAGGCGACAAAGAAGGGCTGCCCGGTGTCGAGAGCCCTGACCGGGACTGAGATCAAGCTGAATGCTCGGCTGAAAAGCTGATCTCCTGGAGTCAGCGGATGGTGCAGTCAGCTAGCGGGAGCGCTTCTTCGGTTTGGCATCCGCAAATCGATACGCCATTGCCAGCAGATCGCGCAGCGCGTCGCGATGAATCCGCGACAGACGCACCAGCACGCTTGGATAGTTCACGTAGTGTTCGGTGAGGTAGTAGATGTCCGGTTCCGCAGCGATCAGCTCCTCGCGTTGGTCGATCGGGATTTTGACGACGATGGAGTTCGGCTCGGCGGACTTGTGAATCGCCTGGCACGCGAGCATTTTGCCGCGGACCTTCAGCGCGGACGCACCCCACGTAGTGGCCACGTCGACGTCGGGAAGCGTCCGCGCCGCATCGAGGACCACGTCGAAACCTGTCAGCTTCCTTGCCATACCGGCGGAATGCAAGCCTGGCCGACTGATAAACCGGTGCGCCACGCTCACGTCGATCGTCTACTACCCGATCCCGATCCCCGCCTCCCGATCCCCTGCCGTCAGTGCGTCAACGCGTGAAGCAGCACGTTGACGCCCAGCGCGTAGCCGGTCGGCGAGAACCGGTAGAAGTACTCGGGGTTCTCGGCTTCGCGCTCCCACGAATCGGCGATATCGGTGTTGCGTGTCATCGCGACCATGATGCGACCATGCTCGTCGCGAATCGCATGGAAATGCGGAACTCTGCTGAGGTCACCGCGCTCCGACGTGTCGCCGCCACTCCTGCTCCAGTACGGATAGTTCGGCACCTGCGGCATGTGATCGACGACGAACTGTGAGCGGAACAGCGGATCGCTGACCGGCACGTCCTCGATCGGGTACTTCTCCGGCGGCAGCACCTTGGCGATTTGCACGATCCACGCTTCCCACTGGTCGTCTCCCCACATGTCGTCGGTCCAGAGGAACCCGCCCTTGAGGAAGTACGCACGCAGACGCTCGGCCTCGACCGACGTGAAGTCGGCGGAGCCGACATCGCCGCCGATGAGGAACGGGCACTGGAACAGCTGATCGTCGGTCGCGCGGACCAGATAGTGGTTCCTGGATCCATCGGACGTCCGGCTCACGCGCGTGCGCGTCAGCTCGGAGAAACGAATCGACAGATTGCGATCGCCCAGCGGATAGTCGGTACGCCAGCCGCCGGCGAACCGTTGTCCTTCCGTGTAGACGAGCCTGCAGACGGCGAAGTCGCGGTCTGGAAACTGCTTCGGCGCCAGCCCGCTGCCGCTCCCGAGGACGTCGAAGCCGCGGTTTCTGAACTGCGCAAAGGCATAGCCGGCCGACGCCAGAAGGGCGATGGCAGCGAGGAGGGCGACCGGCCGACGCAGAAGCGCCATCCGCGAAAGTGTAACGGAAGTTACTTCTGAAGTCGCCCGGTCGAGAACAGACTCAGATCGACGAACTCTCCCATCGCGCGGTATCCCACGGCGTTGGGATGGACGTTGTCGTCGCAGGCGAATTCCGGCTTTAGCGACGGAATACCGTCGTATGACGGCCCCATGCTCATCAGCCGATCGAAGTCGATCACGCCGTCGAACCGCGCCTGCGTCCTGATCCACGTGTTGACCTCCTGACGAACGGCCTCCATCGCGCGCGTCAGCCTCGCGACGTCAGGTCTGGCCAGAGCAAAGAGCGTCCCGCCGACGATCGCCAGGCCTTTGGCGTGCACGCGATCGATCACCTGCTGTATCGCCGCGGTGATTTGCGCGGCCGTGGCGCCGCCACCGACGTCGTTCATTCCCTGCAGGAAAATCACATGCGTCGCGCCCGCGCGCTCGAGGACGTCGCGCTCGAGGCGCTGCAGCGTCGGAGGACCATTGCCCCCACCGGGAATGATCCGGTTGCCGGCAATCCCGGCATTCACGACCGCCCGCGGTTGATTCGGCCGTTCGGCCGCCAGGCGCGCGGCGAGCACGTCGATCCAGCGCTGATACCGATCCGGTTTGACGACGCCGTTCTCGGTGGTGCTGCAGCGTCCATCGATCCAGGAGTCGCCGACCGCGACGATGGTCCCTCCCGCGGTACGCGACTGGACATCGACCGCAGCAAGCCAGTACGTCGGATACTCGTGGGAGGTGCTGTCGGGTGCATTCGGAGGAATGGGCGTGAATCCAGCGGCCGAAGCGTCCGCGGCGTGTGCACCGGCGGCGCGGTAATTCATCACCAGGCTCAGCGTGTCCATACTCACGTCCGACGCCGACACGATGTCGAGACTGACAGTCAGGCGCTGAAACGCCTTGACGTCAAACGGGAGCGGATCGCTCCACACCATCGCATCAGGTGCCAGAGTCAGGTTGGTGGCGCCGCGAAACGTCAGCCGGCGGTTCGTGCCCGTGACCACGGACGCGCCTGCCCCTGACACGCCAACATAGGCCGCAGAGAACACGGCCGGCGCGTTGCCGCGGATGTTCGACAGCTTCACGCGCAGCGACTCTCCGGACAGCGTCGGGCGAACGATCAACCGCACCGATCCGCCGCTTAGCCCCGGAACGCCGAGCCCGACGTTGTGCGCGGCCGCCCATGCCGAAAACCATCCACCTTCGCGCTCCGCGCTACGTCCGACTGGCGTCTGTGCCAGGAGCGACATCGTCAGGAACGCCGCGGCCGCAAAACCAGCCAGAACGAACCTTTGCGTCATCGGCCTTTCGTCAGAAAACGGACAAACCCAATCCCGTTGTCCGGTGTCTAAAGGAGGAGTATAACGGCCCAGATCGATCGAACCTTGATCGATACTTTTGATCAAAAAAGGGGTTCCGATGCGACGCATCGCGCTGGCCGCCACCTGCATCACGCTGATAGCCACCGGCACGCAGTCGAGTACCGCCGCGGGTCGATATGACGTGGCGCTCGCACCGGCCAAGCAAGCCGCCCACGTATTGAATCGAGCGGCGTTCGGCCCCCGGCCGTCCGACCTCGCGGAGATCCGGCGCATCGGCGTGGAGCGCTGGATTCGCCAGCAGCTCGATCCAGCCACCATCCCCGACTCGACAGTGCTGACCGCCAAGCTGGCGCCGCTCGCCACACAGAAGCTCGCCACCTGGCAGATCTTCGAAACCTACCAGCCACCCCTCCAACAGATCCGGATGGCGACGCCGAACATCAATCAGCTCCTCCAGCCGGACCAGTTTCGCCGTCTCTACAACGGCACACCCGAAGAGCGCCGCGCGGTCATCGAAGGGCTGTCCCCTGAGGTTCGACAGCAAGTGCTGCCACTCGTCCCCCCGAATGTGCTCGATGGGTTGCCTGAGCTGCGGCAGCAGGCGGAGAGGGCTCGCCAGATTCAGAACGAGATCCGCAACCGGGAAATGTTGGAGCAGCAGCGCAAGTTGCGGCCACCGCTGAACGAGCTGCTGACACCCGAGCAAGCACGCGATCTGCAGTTCGGGACGACGGACGAAAAGATGGCGGTGCTCAACTCGTTCAGCAGCGAGAAACGGACGCTCGTCTTCCGCTCACTGCCGACGCAGCAGGTCCCCGACGCGTTCAAGCGGGAAGCGATGGCCATCATGAACCCGCGGCAGGCGGTCGTGGCCGAGCTCGTCGAAGGCAAACTGCAGCGCGCGCTGTACTCACCGCGGCAGCTCGAGGAAGTCCTGGTGGACTTCTGGTTGAATCACTTCAACGTGTTCAGCGGGAAGAACACCGTCGGCATGCTGCTGACCAGCTACGAGCGCGACGCCATTCGACCTTATGTCTTCGGCCGCTTCCGCGACATGCTGCTGGCGACCGCGCGCCATCCGGCGATGCTCTCCTATCTCGACAATTTTCAGTCGCGATCCGCACCGGAGAATGCGCCGAATCCCGGCGGCGGCGTCATCGTCAACGTCAGCGCCGGCGTCCCCAACCAGGGCCTCAACGAGAACTACGGCCGCGAGTTGCTCGAGCTGCACACGCTGGGCGTCAACGGCGGCTACACCCAGGCGGATGTCATCAACGTCGCGCGTGCGTTCACCGGCTGGACCATCTTCGATCCGCAGCGCTACGGCGAGTTCCAGTTCAACCCGCAGATGCACGACCGCGCCGAGAAGGTGGTGCTCGGCCAGAAATTCCCGCGCGGCGGCGGCGAGAGCGAGGGCGTGAAGATCATCGATATGCTCGCCACGCATCCGTCCACCGCGCGTTTCATCTCGCGGAAGCTCGCGCAGCGTTTCGTCGCCGACGATCCACCGCAGGCGCTGGTCGATCGGATGGCGGCGACGTTTACCAAGACCGGCGGCGATCTGCGCGCAGTGATGGAGACGCTTCTGCTGTCGCGCGAGTTCATGTCCGAGGGCGCGTGGCAGGCGAAGGTCAAGACGCCGTTCGAGCTGGTGACGAGCGCGTTGCGCGCACTCGACGCCGACGTCACCGACACCACGGCGTTGGCCCAGCGACTCTCCGAGATGGGCATGCCGTTGTACGGCCGGGTGGACCCGGCCGGTTACCCCAACACGGCAGAGGCGTGGTCAGGTTCTGCGGGACTGCTGGCGCGAATCAACTTTGCGAACGCGCTGACAACTGGACTCATCTCCGGCGTGAAGGCAGACGCGACGGCGCTCGCCTCGCAGGGCGTCCGGCGCGTGTTGACCGATCTCACAGGGTCCGAGCCGGCCGCCGAGACCGTGGCGGCCATCGAGCAGGGTGCCAGCGGCGAGAAGCCGAACCCGAACATCATTGCCGGCGCGATCATCGCCTCGCCGGATTTCCAGAAAAGGTGACGTGATGCGCACCAGACGCTGGTTTCTTCGCACGTCGGGTCTCGCGGTCGGCGTCCTCGGCACCTCGCAAGTCTGGCTCAAGCCGGCCTCTGCGCAGGAGCGCGTGTCGCGCAAGGTGCTCGTCGCGATTCTCCAACGCGGTGCCGCCGATGGACTGAACGTCGTCGCGCCGTTCTTCGAGAAGCGGTACTACCAGCTGCGCCCGAGCATCGCAGTCCAGATGCCCAGTCAGCAGCAGGGCTTTGGTGGCATCGATCTCGACGGCAAGTTTGCCTTCCATCAGGTCCTGCAGCCGCTGAAACCGCTCTGGGATGCGCGGCAGCTCGCCATCGTGCACGCCGCCGGCTCCCCCGACACGTCGCGGTCGCACTTCGACGCGCAGGCGTTCATGGAGTCGGGCACGGCGGGAAAAACCACTGAGGACGGCTGGCTCAATCGCGCGCTGCCACGGGTGACCCAGAACACCTCACCGCTTCGCGGCGTCGCCGTCGGGGCCACGCTGCCGCTGGCGCTTCGGGGGGAACGCAGCACTGTCGCTGTGGACGACCTCGCAAAGTTCCAGATCGGATCCGGTGCGTCGCCCATCCTCGAGAAGCTGTATGCCCGATCGAGCGACGCGCAGCTCAAAGGTCAGGCCGGCGGTATGTTCGACGCGGTCCGGCGGATCGAGTCGATTCGCCAGCAGCCGTATTCGCCGGCAAACGGTGCGATCTATCAGGGGACGTTCGGCACGCGGCTGATGCAGCTCGCGCGCCTCATCAAATCTGATGTCGGTGTCGAGGTCGCGTTCGTCGATCTCGACGGCTGGGACCACCATTCCAACGAGAGCGGCCAGCTCGGAAACGTCCTCGGTGAGTTCGGCCGAGGACTCTCCTCGTTCGCGCGCGACCTGGGCGATCGCATGGCCGACGTGGTCGTCGTGACCATGTCTGAGTTCGGTCGGACGGCAGCGGAGAACGGAACCGGCGGCACGGACCACGGTCACGGCGGCGTCATGATGGTGCTCGGCGGATCCGTCAAGGGTGGCTCCATCTACGGCAAGTGGCCCGGACTCGAGCCGGAACAGTTGTTCGAAGGGCGCGACCTGGCCGTCACGACCGACTACCGCGACGTTCTCGCAGAGCTCGTCCGCGTCCACCTGGGTCAGGACCCGGATCAGGTGTTCCCGGGATACAAGGCTGGACCACCACTCGGGTTGTTACGAACCGCGTAGCTGCCTTCTTCGTGTAATCTCCTGATTCGCAGCGTAGACGTAGGGGCCGGCCTTAGGTCGGCCCCACTACGTGTGTAGTGTCCGGCTTCAGCCGGACCATCAGGAGATTCTCAATGAAGAAATCTGGAATGATGGCCACGGCTGGACTCGCGCTGTCCGCCGGCCTCGCGCTCGGCACCGCGCTCGCACAGCAGGCACCACCTGCCGCACCCGCCGCTCCGGTGCCCTACTTCGTCGGCAACTCTCTCGGCATGCCGATCAATCCCGACCCCAAGGTCAAGTTCGAGGTGATGTCCAGCAACGTCAAGGTCTACGGCTCGGTGTATTCCGCCGAGAGCTGCTCGTACGATCCCGTCCGAAAGGTCATCGTCGTGCCGAACCGTGGCGTCGGGCAGAACGTCAGGACCAACGATGCGTGGATTACGTTCCTCAACCACGATGGCTCGGTGCACACGTCGCGCTGGGTCGGTGTGCAGAACGCTGGCGTTCAGCGCGACAACATGACGCCGCCGCTCATCCTGAACGAGCCGGCCGGCAGCAACATCGCGAACGGCATTCTCTATCTCGCTGATCGCGACGGCGGCACCGGTCCAAATGATCCCGCCGTGGCGGTGGTCCGCAGCTTCAACATGCAGACCGGGCTGCCGGTGAAGTCCGTCAAGGTCGCGCAATCGACAGGCTTCAACGATCTCGAGGCGAGTTCAGACGGGACGGTCTACGCGACGGTGACCGGAACCGGGCAGGATGCGACCACCTGGCAGGTGTGGAAGATTACGCCGGACGGCGCCGCGTCGATCTTCGCGCAGGGCGCACCGATGCGTCAGCCCAACGGCATCGCCTTCGATCAGCAAGGCAACATCGTCGTCGTCAACATCGGCACGGAGGATGTGATCACCTATTCGAAAGACGGCAAGGTCGTGCGGACTGAAAAGGCCGCGCAGTCAGGAAACGACGGCCTGGTGGTGATGAAGGACGGGACGAAGTACGTGAGCAGCGTCGTCAACGGCGGCGTCTCGCGAATCCGCCCGGGCCGGCCTGCGGAACTGATCGCGAAGAACATCCCCAACCCCGCGTCGATGTGCTACGACCCGGACGCGAATCAGCTGGTGATTCCGATGAACGCCAACAACGCGTTGTCGTTCATCAAGCTGCGGTAGCGCTCACGGCATCCGTCCGTCGGGAGTGACATCAAACGTCACTCCGGAACGCGACAGTCCGATGACACGCCTGCCCGGCCCGCCCGTGGCGCCGGCAGGCCGCTCGGCTGTCACCTGGTACTGCCCGCTTTGAAAGGCGTGGGCCCGCTCGATCATCTTCGCGTAGTCCGCGAGCATGGTCTCGATGCGCGTTGGTGCGGCGATGGCCTCGTAGCGACCGCCGGTTTGATCGGCGACAAACTTCGCCACGTGCACCTGCGGGGCGCCCAGCACCTCGGACCGTGCCGTCCCGCCGGTCGACAGCATGATGACGTGCACTCGCGCGGCGTAGGTGTTCAGCTGACTGGCCATTCGCTGGAGTTCACGATCGCCCGGAACACTCCCCTCGGGGCCGGTCGTCGAGAGGACCACGATGACCGGGAAATATGCCTGCTGCTTCCGGTTCTCCTCTTCGACCCGTTTCGCGGCCTCGATCAGTCCATCAGCGAGGCGCGGCGCAGCCGTGTCCGGTGCCAGCCTGTCGACGCCGGCCGTCAACTGATCGCGATCGGCGGTCGGACGCACCACCCACCGCGGGGCCGGGGCAAGGGTCACGACCGATGCCTCAACTCCGGCAGGGAGAGCAGCGAAGAACGCCTTGAGTCCGCTCCGGTAATTCCCCAATAGCGAGCTGGTGTTGAATCCGTTATCGAGCAACACCGTGACGTTTGTCGAGCGGCGAACCGGCGTGAGCTTGACCACACGACCGGCGCGGCCATCTTCCGTCACCGACAGTTCTTCAGCACGCAGATCGCTCACCACGTCGCCCGCCGCCGTTCTGGCGGACAGAAAGAAGGTGAATTGCTCCTGTGCGATGACCGGCGCGGCGATCAGGGTCACAACCAGCAACGAGAGTGCGAGTCGCATGTGAGCCACTCCGAACGGTCTGGCCAAGGCTACCGGGCCCGGCTAAAGCCGGACACTGCGTTGTCCGTTACTGCGGGCGGCGGAACAGTCCGCCGTAGACGGACTTTGCCAGGATGTGTCCCTGTATAGCCTTCAGCACTGCCGCACGCGTCTCGAAGGCGTCGGCAGTCGGCTGCACGTCGAGCTTCGTGTCGAGCGCAAAGAGCTCGAACACATAGTGATGGATCGGGCCGGTCGCCGGCGCACCAGGTCCGCGGTACATCGGTCCCGTCGCACTGACCTGAAAGCTGCCGTCAGCTCGCGGATTCCCCTTGGGCGCGCCCTCAGGAAGACCGGTCGCCGTCGCCGGAATGTTCCAAACCACCCAATGAGGCTGATCGTCGGTGGTCCGGTTGCGCGCAAGATCCAGGTCGTGCATGTGCAGGAAGAACGATTGCGTACCGGCGGGAGCGTTGGCCCACGTAATCGCCGGCGATGTTCCCTCTCCTGGCGCAGCGCCTTCAGCCGCCTGGCTGAATCTGACGGGGAACGGCCCTCCATCCGGGAAACCGGCAACCGTCATCGTCATTGCCGGTCCCGCGGGACCTCCGGCGCGTTGTCCACCACCACGCTCCTGGGCAGCCAGCGGAAGCGCGGCGACCACAGCGACCGCACCGATTCCGATAATCGCTTTACGCATCTTGTCTACTCCGTCTCTTTTCGGTCCCTAGTTCTTCGTTCTTGGTTCTTGGTTCGTCCTTGGTCCGCGGTCCTCTTCCAAGCTGCCCGTGCCGTGATGGGACTCAGGACAAAGGACCCAGAACGGACCACGCACCAAGGCCAAGGGACCAAGTACTAACGTACGCTTTGAATCGACTCCGACATTGCCTGCTCGAACGAGCTCCAGCCCGAAGGGATCCCGTACGGCGCGCGATGGAAGACGGCCTCGACCCGCCGGATCTGACCGTTCTCGATCTTGAACAGCTCGCCGAGCTGCCATGTCCAATTGATGTTGTTGTGATCGAAGAAAGCAAAGGCGAACACGATGCCACGCTCGCGATCGACGGCGACGAACCGCCGGTCGCGAATCCGTGAGACGACGCCCTTGAGTGAGTTCTCGAACTGCTGCTTGCAGTTCGTCGTCGTGACGATGCCGTTCTCGAAACGCGCGCAGTCGGCGGTAAACGGGTAGTAGCCCTTGCCGTCGTTCCGCGCGAGGCCTGTGAAATAGTAGTTCGCGGTTTCGATCAGCTCCTCGCGGGAGGGCCGCTTTGCTTCGGGAATCACCTCGCGGAAGACCGGATGCGGCTGGGCCATCGCTTCCACGCGATCACCGGTCCCGGATGCGCCGGGAGTCGCTCCACCTGCACGTCCGGCGCCTGCCGGAGCCTGAGCCGCACCGCCCGCGCGGGCAGCACCAGCCGCGGGAGGCGCCGCACCGCCCGCTCGCGCGCCGCGGCCACCGAGTCCCGTGTCCGGCCGGATCGCCAGCTGCTCGACCTCGGTGATCATGCCGTCGACGATCTTCAGCCGCAGCGCGATCGCCACCATCTCTCCCTCGCCGTTGTTGACACCGCGATTGCGTGTGTTCTCGACGACGGTTCCGATGAACGCGACCTGCTGCGTCTCGACATCGGGAACGTAGAACTTGTACTTGCCCTTGCCCGACATGCCGAACCAGAGCCCTTCGTTGCCGAGCGGCAGGCGGACGCCGTTTTCGGTGAACTTCACGTCGCGAGCGAACAGCTTCGGATTGACCTCGTTCGCCAGCATCGCGTCGAGGTACCGATCGATGTAGCCCTCGAGGCAGGAACGGTCACACGGCGGTGATGGCCTCGGCGGCTGCTGCGCGAACGCCGCCGACGATGCAAGCGTGAGACACACAAAAGCAAGCCAACCACTCCGCATATTCCCGTCACCTCCCTGGAGGGGACGATTGTATGTCCGGATATCAGCCCTGAAATCGGGTGACCGTTCTGAACGCCTCGTTCGCACCATTGCACGTGCAACCGTGCTCCAGTGGTCGGTCCGCGGCCACCTAACTGTCAGCGCGATCAGGACGTTACAGCGAAACCGCGGCGTAACGGCACGGCCGTTGCCACGTTAGGCCGCTGCGTTTCCCCCCACTGGAGACGATGAATGGCCTGGGTACTTGTTGCAGCATGCGCGGCGGCGGCGTACTTCTTCGTGAGGAGCCGGCGCACCAAGAAGGAAGGCTCCCACATCCAGTCTCGTGTCGCGTAGAGAGCGCGCACCGGGCACGGAGAGCACAGGCTCTTCGTGCCCGATCACTTTCAGAATGTCCGAATAAGTCCCACCTCGCTCGTTGAGCGCGGAGAACACGAGCGTCTCTCCGTCCGACAGCAGCGAGCCAGCCAGGTCCTGTTCAGTTCGCGGGATGTCGGTCAGTCGGCTCGGTACATCCGAACCATCAACCTGCTCCCAGAACAGGTGCGGTTCCCCCCGCGCATCCCGATCGGACGAAAAGACAATGCGTCGTCCGTCGGGCGTCCAGAGCGGTAAGACTTCATCTACGGGACCATCGGCTGTGAGGCGCGACATGACCGCTCGCTGGATGTCGTAGAGCCAGATCCGGGAACGGCCACCCTCGGACACCTGCAGCGCAAGGCGGCGCCAATCGGGCGAGAATCGCGGCGCCTTGTACGGCCCCGGCGGTCGAATCACTTCGCGTCGTCCGGTTGCGTCCAACAGGACAAGCGGCGCGGAGATGTCCGGGACGGTTCTGTGGAGGTAGATGAGCGTACCGCTCTTCGAGACGCTGAACTGCGCCCCCCACTTCCGACAGCGCCTTCGACACGTTCGACGAGGGCGGTGAACTCGCTCATTCTGCCGCGAGAAAGAGTCGAGATCTCGCAAAGGACCAACCGGTGCCACCGTTCATGTCGTGAGCCCCGCCTGAAGGACCAGACACAAACGCTCGGTCTCTGTGGTGTCCCATTCGTTCGCAGGGACGTCGGCACGCTGCAGTTCGTAGTCGCGGGTGCACACGACGGGGCAATTGCTCAATTCGCCTGTGCTCTGGCG
>DASROF010000160.1:0-28187 GCA_035647075.1 Vicinamibacterales bacterium
CGGCAACTGGCGCAGGATCCGGCCACCGCGGCGATTCCTGTCATTGCGGTGACAGCCAGCGCGCTGGGCGATGCACGGACGGCGGCCCGCGCTGCCGGCTGTGCGGACTACCTGTCGAAGCCGATTCGCGCACAGGAACTCTTCGGCGTGCTCCGTCTGCATCTTGGCGTGCACTTCGTCGGTGGCGCCGATCTGCCGGCCGGCGACACGCCCGGGCTCGACATCGCCCGCCGGGTCGACGTGGCGGCGCGGCTTCGTGCCGCCGTGGCGGTCGGCGATGTCACCGAGATTCACGCCCTGGCCGGATCGCTGATGCGCGGAAGTCCCGCGGAATCGGCGCTCGGCGAGCGCATCAACAGGCTGGGCGTTGAATTCGACTTTGCGGGACTCGCGGAGCTGGGAGATTCGCTCGCGGGATCAGGCCAGCCGTGAACACCTCGTTCTCACCCGAACCGCAGATCCTGCTGGTTGATGACAACCCCACGAACCTGCAGGTGCTCTATCAGACGCTGGCGGGGAGCGGGTATCGCCTGTTCGCGGCGCGGAGCGGCAAGGACGCCATCGCCATCGCTCAACGTGTCGTTCCGGATCTGATCCTGCTGGACGTGATGATGCCCGGGATGGACGGGTTCGAAACGTGTACGCACCTGAAGGCGGATCCGCGCACGCGCGAATCGGCCATCGTCTTTCTCTCGGCGTTGACCGCTGCGCACGACAAGGTGCGCGGCCTCGAACTCGGCGCGGTCGATTTCGTGAACAAGCCGTTCCAGGCAGAGGAAGTGCTCGCGCGCGTCAGGACGCACCTGACCATTCGCGCGCTGCAGAAGGAACTGCGCCGTCGCAACGACGAACTCGAACACGAACTCCTTGTGGCGCAGGAGCTGCTGCGCGAGGCGCGCGACCGGACCGAAGGTGTTCTGGTCGGCAATAGTCCTGTCGCCGCCCGTCTGCGCCGTGACATCGAGGACGCGGCCGCGAGCGACAAGCCGCTCCTCATCAGCGGCCCGCCGGGCAGCGATCACGAAGCTGTGGCGCGCGCCGTCCATCATCAGTCCGCGCGCAGGTCCCGCGCGATGATCAGCGCCAACTGCCTCGCCATCGTCCCCGAGGCGTCGCCGGCCTCTCGTGAGACGGGTTCCGGATCCGGCCTCTTCGAGAAGCTGCGCCTGGCACACTCGGGCACCTTGTATCTGGAGGGCGTTCAGCATCTCTCGCGCGAGTCGCAACAGCTGCTTGCCGAGCGCCTCGGCGTGCTCGACGAAGCACGCGACGGGGCCGGCCCGCCCGACGTGCGCGTGATCGTGGCAACGACCCGGGATGTGGACGAGGAGGTGGCCGCCGGCCGCCTGGTGCCTGCTCTCCGCCGCGCGTTCCGCCTGACGATCGACCTGGCGCCGTTGCGCACGAGGCTCGAGGACCTGCCCGCGGTCGTGCCACTCATTCTCCGGCGCCAGGCCGAGCAGGCCGGACGCACGGTTCCGATCATCTCGGACGCCTCGCTGGAGCGAATGCAGCGATACCGTTGGCCAGGCAATCTGCGGGAACTGCGCAACGTGATCGGCTCCGCGCTGGCCGTCAGCGCCGGTCCGGTTCTGGAGATCGGCGAGCACCTGCTGAACAACGAGGTCCGCGTCGGCAGCTACAGCCTGATCGAGCGCATCGGTGCCGGCGGCATGGGCGAAGTCTGGCTCGCACGGCATCAGCTGCTGGCGCGCCCGGCGGCCGTCAAGATCGTTCACGAAGCGGCGCTTGGCATCACTGAGAGTCCCTCGATCGCGCGACAGCGGTTTGCTCGGGAAGCCCACGTGACCGCCGAGCTGCAGTCGCCACACACGGTTCAGCTGTACGACTTCGGGATCACCGATGCCGGCAGCTTCTACTACGTTATGGAACGTCTGCGCGGAATCGATCTGCAGCGCATGATTGAACGGCACGGGCCGCTTCCAGCGGAACGCGTGGTCTTCCTGCTGAAGCAGGCGTGCCTGTCGCTTTCTGAGGCTCATGCGCTCGGACTCGTGCACCGCGACATCAAGCCCGGCAACCTGTTCGTGTGCCGACTCGGCCAGCAGTTCGACTTCCTGAAGGTTCTCGATTTCGGCGTCGTGTCCCGCCGAGGACGCGGAACGCCGGCGGCAATCACCGAAACCGGACTTGTGCTCGGCACCCCCGCCTATCTGGCGCCGGAACTGGTGGGCCACGGCACGTTCGACGGACGCGTGGACATCTACTCGCTCGGCTGCGTGGCCTACTGGCTGCTGACGGGACGTCCGCCGTTCGAAGGCGCCGACGCGATGGCGGTGCTGATCCAGCACTCGACCGCAACGCCACTGGCACCGTCAGAAGTGTCGGAGAGGCCGGTTCCCCGGGATCTTGATGCGCTGGTTGTCGAGTGCCTGTCCAAAGACCCGCGCGACCGGCCCGCCGACGCAGAGCGTCTGGCGAGCCGGCTGGACAGCCTGTCCGTGTCTGGCTGGTGGACGCAGCAGAAGGCTCGTGCATGGTGGGCGGTCCATGAACCGGAACTCCTCGATCCAGCATGAAGGCGACGTCCTCGCAAGGCGTGTGAAGCAGCTGATGCTCAATCGCCGTCAGATCATCTGCACTGGCGGTGCGCTCCTCGCATCTCCCTTCCTCGCGCTTCGACAGGCGCGCGCGGCTGTCACCTCACTTCGTCTGACGGGCGTCGAGCTCCTTCCGATCCGCGCGACCGCCCGAACCGTCTGGTTGTTCGTCCGGCTTCATACCGACACCGGCCTCAGCGGGCTCGGCGAGGCGTCTGACGCATTCGGCTTCGCCAACACCACCACGGCAAACGCCGACACCATGCGCGCTCGGCTGCGGCTGTTTTTCGATCTCGTACGCGGCGGTTCGCCGCTCGACGTCGAACGCTATCGACAGCGTGGGATGCCACTGGTCAAAGGCGACCTGGTCTCGGCGACGGCGTTTTCGGCCATCGAGCAAGCGATGTGGGATCTGGCGGGCCAGGCGCTCGGCGTGTCGACTTACTCGTTGTTTGGCGGCAAGGTCCGCGTCTCTCTGCCGGTGTACGCCAACATCAACCGTGCGACGAATCCGCGGACACCCGACGGCTTCGCCGCAGCAGCACGGCGAGCCGTGGGCGATGGATTCCGCGCCATCAAGGCGGCGCCGTTCGACGGGTTTCCGGCGCCTGGATCTCCGGCGAAAGAGATCGACGCGGCGGTCGACGCGGGCATTGCTGCGGTGGTCGCGATGCGAGAAGCGGTCGGGCCGGTCGTCGACGTCATGATCGACTGCCACAGCTTCTTCGACGTCGACCGCGCCGTCACCGTGGCGAAGCGGCTCGAACCGCAGCGACTCGCGTGGTACGAAGAACCGGTGGCGCCCGAGCGCGTGGACGACACGCTGGCGATCAAGCGGCGGATCAGTCAGCCGATGTCAGGTGGCGAAGTGCTGTTCGGCGTCGCCGGCTTTGCGCCGCTCGTTCAGCGGCACGCGGTGGACGTCATCATGCCTGACGTGAAGCACTGCGGCGGCCTGCTGGAACTCACACGCATCGCGGCGGCCGCAGATGCCGAAGGCGTCAAGGTGTCGCCGCACAATCCCAGCGGCCCGATCTCGATGGCCGCGAGTGTCCAGGTCGCGGCCGGGATGCGAAACTTCAACGTCCTCGAACTGCAGTACGGCGAGGTGCCCTGGCGCGGTGAGCTGCTGAGCCCGCCGGAGCAGCTGTTGAACGGTCAGATCGCCGTGCCAGATCGCCCCGGGTTCGGGATCGTACTCAACGAGGCCGCTATTCGCCGACGTGCGCTGCCGTTATAAACACCTTGCAGCCGCTTACTGCGCCGGCGGCTTGCCCTGACTCTCGACGACCTTCCGCGCCAGGTAGTTGGTCACCTTGGCGTCGCTGCGCGCCGCGGCGAGGTAGGCCGCCCGGAGCGCCTGTTCCCGCGCCGACTTCAATCCGGCGGTGATACGTTCGCGCACCCCCGGCGATGAGAGGTCGCGCTGACCCGCGGGTTCCCGCGACACCACGAACACGATGGTCAGCACGCCGTTCTCGCTCACGACACGGGCAGCGCCAGGCGAGGTCTTCAACGCCGCCTCGCGGAGCAGCGGCGAGGCCTTCTGGATCTGCGACATCAGCACCAGCCCGAGATCGCCACCTCGTGGCGCGGTGTTCGGATCTTCGGAGAAATCGCGGGCGAGATCCGCGAACGAGCCACCGGCCTTCAGCCGGTCCATCAGCGTACGCACCTTGTTTGCCGCAGCCTCGGGCGTCACCGCATCGTCTCCGGTGCGGTTGGCGATCTGCGTATCGGGCCGTGGCGTGACGACGATCTGCGCGAGGTGATAGGCCTCCTCAGGCAGGTTGAACTGGGCGCGATTAGCGTTGAAGTAATCGGTGACCTCCTGGTCCGACACCGTCACTTTCGACGTGACCTCGTGCTCCATCATCTTGCGCCCGAGCATCTCCCGCCTCAGGCCGTCGCGCATATCGTCGGCCGTCACATTGCGGCGCGTCAGCTCCTGCTGAAACGCCGCATCGGGGATGTTCTTTTTTGCCTCGTTGTACGCGGTATCCAGCTCGCTCTCCGGAACCGTCACGCCAACACGGCTGGCTTTCGTCAACATCAGGTGCTCGAGGATCAGGTCCTCGAGGATGCCGAGCTTGGCGACCAGCGCCTCCTCCGCTGAGAGCGTCTCAGATCCCGGGCGCAACCGCCGGAACTCCTTCTCCACCTGGTCGCGGGTGATGGCGTGGCCATCGACGGTCGCCCATGTATCCGCCGACACCGCGGGCGCGGGTGCCGTCGCCGGCGCAGCCGGTTTCGACTGGCAGCCGAAGACGCCGGGAAGAACAAGTGCCACGAGTGCCGCGCAAAGAAGCGGGTTGCTGCGAGAGGCGACTGACACGCGATTCATATAGAACCGCAGATTACTCCCTTGCCCGGAAACGTGTCAGTAGAATACCGGGCACATGACGCTCAATCCTGGAACCCGGCTCGGGAATTGCGAGAGCGTTGCTCCGCTTGGCGCCGGCGGAATGGGCGAGGTCTATCGATCCAGGGACACGCGCCTCAACCGTGACATCGCGGTGCTGTCTGCCGAGATGGCGAAGGATCCGGTCGAGTTCGGCGTGCGGATCTCCTACGGCACGGCACGCGGCGAGGCCGACATCTGGATCGTTGAGAAAACGTGAACGTGCGCGTTGTTGTCGTCGATCGGATGCAGCGGAACTATGTCTACTACCGCACCGAGCCGATCGGTCGTAATTTCGCCGCCGACTTCCGGCCGCAATTGACGCCACGGGAGATGCTCGCGCTTGGGGTGTTTGGCGGCCGGTACATGACGGACTGCCGCGAGGAATTCCCGGCAAGCTGGTACTCGCGCGCCAAGCTCTGTTCGACCCACCACGATCCGAAGCTGAATTGCTTCGGCGTGAATGCTTCGCAACCGCTGGCGACATGGTGGCGCAACGGCTGGATCCGGCCACAGGATCCGCGCGGCTGGTTTCAGTGGTACTGCCGTTACTACATGGGACGACGTTCGCCAGACGATGCGCGGCAGATCCGACGGTGGAAGGCAATCGCGCGCCACGTCGCACAGATCGTCAGCAACTGCGAGAAGGCCGACCTGAACTGCCGTCGCCGTCAGCGTCAGGCGGTGTTGCACTGGGCGTATGACAGCCGGAAGTTCTAACACACGGGGTCCGGCTGAAGCCGGGCACCACGACGACATCTCGATTCGCGTCGGGATTTCCGCGTGTCTGCTCGGCGAGGAGGTTCGCTTCGATGGCGGCCACAAGCGGGATCTGTTCCTCACCGAAGAGTTCGGCCGCTTCGTCGAGTGGGTGCCGATCTGTCCCGAGGTCGAGGCCGGTTTCGGCACGCCGCGCGAGGCGATGCACCTGCGCCGCTCGAAGGGTGAGCTTCGACTCGTCACGGTGAAGACCGACCGCGACGTGACGGCGCCGATGGAACGGTTGATTGGCCGGCGGATACCGGCGCTCGATGCAGCGGGCTTGAGCGGCTACGTCCTGAAGAAGAACTCACCGAGCTGCGGGCTCGAACGCGTCAAGGTGTACGACCGCAACGGCGCGCTGTCTTCAGAGAAAGCGCGTGGCCTGTATGCTGACGCGCTGATCAGCCGGTTCCCGCTGTTACCGGTTGAGGAAGAAGGTCGCCTCTCCGATCCGCGCCTGCGCGAGAACTTCGTCGAGCGGGTCTTTGCGTACAGCCGCCTGCAGGTCTTGTTTCGCGGCCGATGGGGCGCCAGATCGCTCGTGCAGTTCCATACGGCGCACAAGCTGATCCTGATGGCGCATTCGCCAGAGGCCTATCGCCGCCTCGGCGCACTGGTCGCCGCGCCGCAACAACTCGCGCGCGCAGATCTGCAGCAGCGTTATGCGCACGAATTCATGCGTGCACTGGCGGTGATCGCCACTCCACGTCGGCATGCGAACGTGCTGCAGCACATGGCGGGCTATTTCAAGGAGCGGCTGGATCGGGAATCGAAGGCCGAGCTGCAGTCAACGATCGCAGACTACCGGCGCGGACTGCTCCCGCTCATCGTCCCGATCACGTTGCTGCGTCACTACGTCCGTGTGCACGGAGTGGAGTATCTGGCGGGACAGTTGTACCTGCAGCCCCACCCGAAAGAGTTGATGCTGCGCAATCACGCGTGACGCGCAGCACCATCGATGCCGCTTACTTCTTTGCGGGAGCCGGAGGCGTCGTGCCCGCGAGCACGGCGTTCCGGATCGGCTTCAGCGTTGCCAGATACGCCCAGATCGATCGCAGGTCGTCGTCGGTGAGGTTCTGATAGACGTCGAGCGGCATCGGCGGCATCACCATGGTGCCGTTCGGCTTCTTGCCTGATCGCATCGTCGCGACGAACGTCTTCTCGTTGTAGCCCTTCGCCGGCATTCCTGTCGCTGTGTCCGGCGTGAGATTCGAGGCGACTGTCTGTCCCCACGGGCCCCACCAGGCCGTGAGATCCAGCGAGGCGTGGACCTCGCCATCCGCCTTCGACGGGATCGGAGTCGTCGACGGGCGACCCGAGAGCAGGCGCGCGGGGTCCGGCGTCATGCCTTGACTCTTGGGAGAGTGGCAATCGTGGCAGCCGGTAATGTTCACGAGGTACTTGCCGCGATCGGCAGAAACTCCTGACGCGGCGGCGCCTCCTGCTCGCTGCTGAGCCTGTCCGGTCGCGCTCGCACACAGAAGCGCGATCACGCCCGCGGCAACACCGCACAACCATCCGCGGCGAATCAGTGCTGGACGACGGTCAATCATCGATATCCCTCCTCCGTGGGCGATACCTTACATTGAACGGCGGCGAACACCCAACTTGTTTACGCGCGCGACGCCGCCACCGCTGATCGCTCGCGCAGCACCTCGGCATGCGGGGTCAGCAGCATGACCCCGACGATCGAGGCCGTGGTGGCCGCCATCTGGTACCAGGCCGGCACCAGCGGGTCCCCCGTCTCTTTGATGAGCCACGTGACGACGAACTGCGTCGTGCCTCCAAAGATCATCACACCGAGCGCGTAAAGAATCGCCAGGCCGCTCGAGCGGACGGACTGTGGAAACGCTTCGGCGAGGAAGGCATAGGCCGCCCCCATGCCGATCGCGAACACGAAACCCAGGAACGCGTTGCTGGCCACGATCATCACGATCGATGCGTCTGGCGACGTCAGGATCACATAGACCGGATAGACGACTATGAGGTACACGACTCGCGACAGGATCAGCATGCGCTTACGGCCATGGCGATCCAGCCAGACACCCACGGCGAAGCCCGCGATCTGCGCCACGCTGTTCACCACGCCGAGCGTGTTGCCGATGGCAGCGGACAGGTGCAATGTCGTGATCGCGTACGTGGTCATGTAGTTGAGCACATAGGTCGACACCGTTCCGCCACAGATGATGAGTACGCCGAGGACGACCGGACGCAGGTGATTGTTCGTCAGCTCACGCAACACGGCCCCCGTTGAGCGACGCGTCTGGCTTTCCTCGATGGTCTCGGGGAGCTGACGTCGGATGTACAACGCGACAGGGGCAATCACCACACCGAGGAGAAACGGCACGCGCCATCCCCACGCGTAGAGCTGTTCCCGTGTGAGCGTGGCGGCGAGAACGACGCCGAAGCCGGCGCCCATGATCGAGGCCAGCTGCTGGCTGTAGGCCTGCCACGCGGTGAGGGCGGCGCGTTTCTCGGGCGGCGCCGACTCCAGCAGATAGGTCGTCGCCGGTCCAACCTCGCCACCGCACGAGAAGCCCTGAATCAGGCGGGCGATGAGCAGCAGAATCGGAGCGGCGATCCCAATCTGCGAATAGGGCGGCGTCAGCGCGACCATCCCCGAACCGAGCGACATCAGCAGCAGGGTCAGCGTCAGGGCCGCGCGGCGGCCGACGCGATCGGCATAGGGACCGATGATGGCGGCGCCGAGCGGGCGCGTTACGAACCCCACACCGAAGGTCGCCAGGGCCCCGAGCAGCCTGACGACCTCCGATTCGCCCGGAAAGAAGGCGTCGCCGATCATCACGGCGAAAAAGGTAAAGACCAGGAAGTCGTAGAATTCGAGCCAGTTACCGATGACCACCGCGATGACGGCCTTCATTGGCAGGACGGGATGGCCGGCGCCTGTCGCGGGATTCGACATCCGCGTAATTAGATATGATTCGCGTACTTTCTGCTGCAGCCGATGCCGAGTCTCTCCACACCGATCGGCGAACTTCAGGCGCACTACGGCGTTGTCGTCGTAGGGTCCGGATACGGTGCGTCCGTCGCGGCGTACCGCATGGCGGCGCTCGCCGCTGAACGCGCCAAAGTCGGCCCCACATTTTCGGTCTGTGTCCTGGAGCGTGGCCTCGAGATCCCGGCGGGCGACTATCCATCGTCGTTGACGCAGGTCGCCCGGCAGATCCAGGTCGATACCAGCAGCGGTCACATCGGTTCCGCGACCGCCCTGTTCGATCTCCGGCTCAACGACGACGTCAGCGCGCTCGTCGGCTGCGGTCTCGGCGGCGGATCGCTGATCAACGCCGGCGTGATGCTTCCTCCGCAGCCTGAGGTGTTTGACGACGGCTGGCCGAGCGTGTTCAGGACCGAGAACCTCGCGCCGTACTTCGATCAGGTTCGCGCCACTCTGTCGGTTGCGCGGTTGCCGAAAGATATCGAACTGCTGAAGGTCTCGCGTCTCTTCGAGGCGGCCGGAACGACACCCGAGGAACGGTTCAAGAGCCGCCCACAGATTGCGGTCTCGTTCGAAACGAAGGTCAACCCGTACGGCGTACAGCAGAAAGCGTGCGTGCTGTGCGGCGACTGCATGACCGGCTGCAATCACTCGGCAAAGAACACGCTGGTGATGAATTACCTTCCCGCCGCCGCGAATGCCGGCGCCGCGATCTTTCCCCGCATGGAGGTGAGGGCCATCGAGCGTTGCAACGGGCGTTGGCTGGTGCACGTCCGTGTGCACGACCGTGCCTTCCAGGCGTTTGGCGCGCCCGATCTGACCATCCAGGCGGACGCCGTATTTCTCGGTGCGGGAACCCTGGGGTCCGTCGAGATCCTGCTGCGATCGCAGCGGCGCGGGCTGTCGCTGTCCCCACATCTCGGCCGGCGCTTCTCCGGCAACGGCGACGTGATCGCGTTCGCCTATAACGCGCCGGCTCCGGTCAACGGCTTCGGGTACGGATCGTACGTCCCGCGCGATGCAGCCGTGGGACCGCTCATCGCCGGCATGCTGGATGAACGGACCCAGCGCGGCACGATGCTGCAGGAAGGAACGGTTCCGGGGGCATTGACGTCGTTCCTGCGTTTCGCCGCGCCCGTGATGGCGCGCGTGTCCCGCCGTCCGCTGGATCTCAGCGCCGACGTGCGGTTCCGATTCGCGCGGCGCGAACTCGACACGGTTCTTCGAGGCGTACGCCACGGCGCCCTGCGGCGGACGCAGACCTTCCTTGGCATGGGCCGGGACGGGTCCGCTGGCGTGATGCGGCTCAAGCGCGATCGTCTTCGCATTCACTGGCCGAAGAGCCTGGAGGGCGAAAACGATGTCATCGGTCTGATTACGAATCGGATGGGCGAGCTGACGAAAGGCATGAAGGCTCGCTACCTCGTCAATCCGTTCTGGTCGCGCGTCTTTGGGCGGCGACGCGTAACCGTGCACCCTCTGGGCGGCGCCTGCATGGCAGACGACGCTGAGCGGGGCGTCGTGAACGCGGACGGGCAGGTCTTCGCGGGGGCCGCAGGCACGGCGGTTCATGATGGCCTGTACGTCTGCGACGGTGCCGTGATGCCGGTCGCACTCGGCACGAACCCGGCGCTGACGATTTCCGCAATTGCCGAACGGATCGTGAGCGTGGCCGCGGAACCAGTCACCCGTCTCGCCACTCCGGAGATGGCTGCCAATGTTGTACACGGGCGGGTGCGGCCGTCGGTGCCGGGCATCCACTACGCGGAGCGGTTGAGCGGCCGGATGTGGCTCGACGGCAAGGAGAGCCGTTTCCGCGTCGTGCTCCACATCTCCGCCGAAAATCTCGGAGCGCTGATTGCCGATTCGGGACCAAACCCGCAACACCGCGCATCGGTCGTCGGAGCTCTCACCGCGCCCGGCCTGCCGGAAGGACGACGGCACTTCACCGTGTCACGTGGCACCTTCAACGTGATGGTCGACGACGAGACGCGGGTGGACTCGAAGCTCGTGAAGTATGCGTTCACCATCACGGCCGGTGACGGCACGGAGTTCACGTGGCGCGGCCAGAAGGCGATCAACCACGACACCGGCCGAAAGATGGGAATCTGGCAGGTGGTCTCGCGCTACCCGTTTGAGGTGACGCGCGGCGGCAAGAAAGTCGGACACGGCATGGCCAGCAGCAGCGTCCTCGACGCCGTCCGCATGGTGGCCAGCATGCGCATCACGCACGAACGCCGCTGGCTCGACCGCCAGATCTTCGTGGCCCGTTACCGCTGGTTCTTCCTCAAGGCGCTGTTGAGAGTCCTGATGCGGTCGCTGACTCCGCCTGTCGACCCGCTAGCCGATGTCTCGGATATGTTCCCGCTGCCGGCGGACATCAAGGAAGCCGGACGGATCAAAGACGATCAGCGTCCCGGCCGACCACGCTTCGAGCTGGTGGCCTACGAGAGCACGACACATGCGCCCGATAAGGGCGCAGTGATCCTGGCGCCAGGGTTCGGCATGTCGGCGCAGGCGTTTCTGCTGACCGACTCACTGACTCAACACTTGTGCAGCGAAGGGTACAAAGTCTGGCTGCTCGACTACCGCGCGAGCGATCGTCTTGCGGCGTCGCTCGAGCAGTTCTCGATCGACGAACTGGCAGTCGGAGACGGCACATTGGCGGGCGACTTTCCCGACGCCATCGCCCGCGTCGTGAAGGACAACGCAGGACAGCCGGTCCAGGTCGTGGCGCACTGCGTCGCCTCGCTGACCATGTTCATGGCGCTGCTGAAGGGAACCGTCACCGAAAAGCAGGTGAAGTCCGTGGTTCTCTCACAGTCGTTTGCCTGCATCAACCATCCCTGGATCAACCAGTTGAAGGCATGGATCCAGCTGCCGCAGTTCCTGCGCTATATGCAATTCGTGACGGTGATGACGCCGGACTACGACTTGCGTTCAGGATGGCGAAGCCGCCTGCTCGATCGGCTCCTGCGGCTCTATCCGACAAACGAACGCTGCTCCAGCGGCGTCTGCCGTCGTCTGCTCCTGATGTACGGGGAGGTCATCCGCCACGATCAGCTCGACAAGAAGACGCACGACGTGCTGCATCACCTCTTCGATCGCGCCAACATGACCACCTTCGTCCACCTGTCACAGATGATCAAGAACGGCCGGATCGTCGACCAGGATGGAAACGACACCTACCTGACTCCAGACAACACGCGCCGCATCAACGTCCCGATCATGCTGTTGCAAGGCAAGGGCAACCGCCTGTTCAAGCCGCGCGGCGGACAGCGAACCATCGAGTGGCTGCATCGATACGGCGGCCACGCAGACGCCAACAAGAAGTGGTTTACGTTGACGCAGGTACCCGGCCACGGGCACCTGGATACGTTCATCGGCAAGAACGCGAAGGCCGTTGTCTATCCCATCATCACCGATTTGCTTGCGGGTGGCGCGACGGTGGCCGACGGCCAGCGCGTCTGAGCCACCTCAACTTCGATCGGACCTTCGATCAGATGCGGCTGGAGCTCCGCGTCCGTCGGCTCGTAGTGCGGATCGGAGGGGGCACGCTCCAGCCGTGACCGCCACGATCGGGGGACGTGGCGCAACCCGACCGGGTAGATCGTGAAGCGGTTCTTCGGGTCTACGTGTATCCGCACGAAGCTCCGGTAATCAACGATGCTCTGCGCGGCAAACACTTCGTTGTGATGCCAGCGGAACAGACGATCCGACAGCGTCAGGTACAGGCCCACGAGCGTGGCGCCAATCCATCCGGCGACGAGCACGAACACCGCGGCATCGCCGACCGTCGAAAGCACCTCCGCCACGGGCGCGTACGCGCCCCTCAGTTTGAGGTACGGAGGACCGACGGCCCCCAGTCGGATCAATGGCGTGGGCATGAAGACGACAGCAAGGAGGAAGCTGACGGCCAGATGCGCCACTCCATGCAAGGCGCCCCAGGGATACGTGAAGAAGCGCGAGGCGCGTTTGTTGGCGCTGGAAGCGAACCACGCACATCCCACAAGGATCACCAGCGCCGACACGAAAGCAAGCCAATCGAAGCGCCACTCGACCGCGCCTGAGAACCGATGGCCGTACGGCCGGTCCATGAGCTGCGGCACCACACGGTCGACCATCCGTGCCATCCAGAATGAGATGAGGCCGACCGTCACACTGAAGGCAATGTTCGCGCGGCGGAACGCGAGCCTGAGCGCGCCGAGCGCCAGGCGACGCGAGTCGGACTGACTCGGGTACGGAAAGCCGCTGCACACAAACCCCGAATCGGTCCAGGGGCCGGGCTCTTCCGGTTCGCCCTCGAACCGCTTGAACGGGCGGACTTCCGCCGGCAGATGATGCGTGCCCATCAGGTACGCACCGCCGCTGCCCGACGTGATCATCTGATGCTGGTCCTCGTCCGTGTAGCGAGAGTAGTGATGCAGGTCGCCGGACAGAATCATGGCGACGTGTCCGCCATGGCCTTCAATCAGTTCGCGTGCGAAGAACTCGAGGTTCTTGAACGAGTCGTCCGAGTAGCGTGAGGACTTCAGCCACGACGGCTTGGCCGTGCAGAGGATCACGTTATCGCCGGGCTCGAACTGCTGATGCTTCGAGAGGTCGCTGTTCTTCAGTACTTCGAGAAAGTAGGCCTGCTGCGCCGGATCGATTCGCGTGTCGAGCGCGATGTCGATCCCCCAGATCCACCAGCGCCGCGTCAGTTTCAGCGCGAAGTAGCTCCGCGCCTGCAGAAGCTGCCAGCCGCCGATCGAACCGCCCTGACAGAACTCACGTACAAAGCTCGTCAACCCGTCGTACCAGTCGTGGTTGCCTGGAATCGCTGCGAGATACCGTTCACGAATGACCGGCGGCTTCTCTCCCTGTTTGACTGGCGGTGCGACCTCACGCGCGGGAAACGCAGAGCCGATCGGCTCGCACGTGCGGCGACGATAGCTGTCGCGCGTCGGCGTGGGATAGACGAGATCGCCGCCGATCACGACGAGGTCCGCGTGCGGAAGCTGACCCCGCTCGAGGCCCGGGACCATTCCCCGATAGCCGGCGACGTCCAGCTCGCGTTTCGCCATCAACGTGGCGATCGCGTGTGTGGCCTCCCAGGAATCGCCGACATCCGCCACGAAGTCGATCCACACGCCGTTGCTCTTCTGATGATCCGAAGAGAAGACAGGTTCGCCGTCCAGCGGTCCAACCACCGGCGTGACAACACCGAACGCCGGGTCGATCTCCGGCGGCTTGGAGTCGAGCGCCGCCAGCACTTCGCGCCGATCGATGTACGCCGTCGCGACCTGCGACAACCAGGCGTGATACGCCGTGCGCATCAGCTCGAGCGGGTGCAGCCAGGCGACTTTCGGCGGGGGAAGCTCCCTCTCCTTGAGGCGCTCGTGCGGGCGAGGATGGTGCGGCATCAGACAACTCGCGGCAGAAACGCGTCAGTGCCCCGGACTAGTCGTCGGGGGGAAACACGACGCGGCGCGCCGCCCAGATGGCGACCGCGAGCGTCGCGAGCATCATGACGGTGTCGGGCCAGCTGAGGTGTCTGAGAGACGCGAGATCGATTGGAGTGCACTGTACCCATTGCGCCGGTGGCCACCAGAGGTATGTCAGCGCGCAGTCCTGCACGATTCTCGCGAGCGCGACAAAGATGAACCAGAACCCGAACGCGAGCGCGACGAACCCGAACGCCTTCCAACGGTTCTTCTTGTTAGGCGCCTGCTCAATGACGGCTGTAGTCACAGTGCCTCCGCTGCTGAGGTGGTATATCCTTGCGCCGTCGTCGAGGCATGTCAACGACAGTTATGGGCCTGAAGAGAGGCCAGTGTGCCAGGTGCCTTTGCTGGAACAGAACGGTTTGCGCTCGTCAGACGCCTGGGCCAGGGAGGCTTCGGGGTCGTCTATGAAGCCATCGACCGGTCGCGAGGCACCAGCGTTGCCCTGAAGGTCCTTCGACACGCCGAAGGCACCCCCCTTTATCGATTCAAGCGGGAATTCCGGGCCCTCGCCGATATCGCCCACCCGAATCTCGTCACCCTCCACGAGCTGCTCACCGACGGCTGGCACTGGTTCTTCACGATGGAGCTGGTTCGCGGCACGCCGCTGGTGTCGTTTCTGCGCTCGAAGCCGTCGGAGGATACGACCGAGGCCGGGCACGCCTTGCACGGACCCTTCAACGAGCGCGCGCTGCGATCATGTTTCGCGCAACTGGTCGAGGGATTGGACGTCATCCACCGTGCGGGTATCGTCCACTGCGATGTGAAGCCGTCAAATGTTCTCGTGACGCCCGAAGGCCGCGTCGTCGCCCTCGACTTTGGTCTCGTGTCTGAGCAGATGGCCGACGCCGCGGCCGGCATGGCCAGCACCGATTCATCGTTGGGCAGCCTCGTCGTCGTCGGGACGCCCGCGTACATGGCGCCGGAGCAGGCGCGATCGTCCCATGTCACGCCGGCAGCCGATTTCTACAGCCTCGGTGTGATGCTCTACGAAACGCTGACCGGTCGTCAGCCGTTCCGTGGCTCGCATCTCGAAGTGATTGAAGCGAAGCAGCGCGGTTTGCCGCCGCCCGTCGCGGACCACGAGCGGCTCCCAGTGGATCTGGTGGAGCTCACGATGGCGCTGCTTCAGCCCGAACCCGCGAATCGGCCGTCGGCGCAGGCCATTCTCGCCGCCCTCGACATCGCCAGCACCCGCGTGCCGATCGCGCTGGCGACGACCCCAGGGGAAACGCTCTTCGGTCGCGACTCACATCTCGCGCAACTTCACGAGGCGGCGGTAGCGGCCGGGCGTGGTGACACAGTCGTCGCGCTGGTGTCCGGTCCATCGGGTATGGGCAAGACTGCACTTCTTCGTCGCTTTCTGCAGGATGAACATCAAGATGATCCGGCGCTCCTGACGTTGTCAGGCAGGTGCTACGAACGCGAGTCGATGCCATACAAGGCCATCGATCCCGTGATCGACGCGCTGGCGCAGCATCTGAAGAAGCTCCGCGACATCGAAGTCGCGCGCCTTCTTCCCCGCGACGCCGGCATTCTGGCTCACATGTTTCCAGTGCTGCTTGGTGTTGACGAGGTGCGCCGCGCCCCGGCGCCTCCGCTGGAAGGGCTGGATACCCAGACTGTGCGGCAACGCGCCGCGGGGGCACTTCGCGATTTGCTGTTCGGCCTCGCGGTGCGTGCGCCGCTCATCATCGTCATCGACGATGCACAGTGGGGCGACGCCGACAGCGGCTCGATCCTGCAGGAACTGCTGCGGGCGCCTGATTCACCTGCCATGCTGCTTGTCGCGGCCGTTCGCGCCGACGATGCGGATCAGGGACGGCTGCTACCAGCGTTGCGGAAATCGTTCGAAGCCGGACCTGCGCCCAGACTCGTACAGGTCGACGTCGGTCCGCTGTCCCTCGAGGACGCACGGCGCCTGGCGGCGCGGCTCACGGCTGGGCAGGCGGTAGCCGCCGAGCGGCATGAGGAGATCGCGCGCGAGTCGCGCGGCAATGCCTTCTTCATTAATCAATTGGCGCAGCATGCTTCGACCGTCGGCGGCTCGACGAGCCTCGACGCGGTGGTGCTCGACCGCGTGAGCGCCCTCAACGACGTCACTCAGCGGCTGCTGGCGAGCATCGCACTCAGCGCGCAGCCGATCCCGGTGGAGGTCGCGCGCGCCGCGGCGAGAATATCGGCGGACGATGCGGAACCGCTGCAGAGACTTCGCGCTCTCCGCCTGGTCCGAGCCCGCGCCGACGAGCCGCTCCTCGAGACATACCACGACCGCATCCGCGAAGCCGTCGTGTCGATCTTCGTCGGCCAGGAGCTGAAGACGTGGCACCACCGCCTGGCGGCGGCGTGGGAAGACTCCGGTCGTGCGCGTCCGGAAACCCTGGTCACGCATTACTCCGCGGCCGGCGACGACAACAAGACCAGCCACTACGCGGAGGCGTCAGCAGAGCGTGCCGAGCGCGCACTTGCCTTCGACCGCGCGGCCGAATATCTGGAGCTGCTGGTGCGGCTCGAGCATGACCTCAATCGCCGCCGGCGTTGGCTCACCCGGCTTGGGCAGGCGCAGGCGAACGCGGGGCGCGGTCACGACGCTGCGCGCGCATACCTCCGCGCACTGACGGACGCATCCGCTGACGACGCCATTGACCTCGAGCGGCGCGCCGCCTCCGAACTGATTCGCGCGGGCTACCTCGACGACGCGAATGACGTCATCGAGCGCCTGCTTCCCAAAGTCGGCGTCCGGCCGCCGCGCAGCCTCGTCGGCGCGTTCGCAACGGTGCTGAAGTATCAGCTGCTTCTCGCCGTCAGAGGGACTGGTTACCGCCTGCGCGAGGAATCGTCGATTCCCACGGAGGACCTGCGTCGCATCGACGTGCTCCGATCGATCGGCGAACCGCTCGCGCTCAGCTCGCTCATGCACGGCAACGCCCTCAATTGGCAGGCGACGTGGCATGCGTTGCGCGCCGGTGAACCACGCCGGATCGTTCTTGGACTGACCGCGCTCGCCACGATGACCTCGCTCCGCGGCACACGCAGCGAGAAACGCGTGCACACGCTCGTGACCGAGGCGGATCGGTTGACGCCGGCATTCGAGGACGCACAGGCACGAGGGCGGGTTGCTCTCGCGCAGGGACTGTCATTGAAGATCAGCGGCCGGTGGAAGCGCGGTGTCGAGCAGCTGGAACAGGCGAACCAGATCTTTGCCGGCCTGCCGGGGGCGCGCTGGGAAATCCAGACGGCGCAGATCTCGCTCTACGACGCGCTGTATTGGATGGGCGAGTGGGCGCGGCTGGCGCGCGAAGTACCGGCGCGTCGTCAGGATGCGGAACAACGCGGCGACCTCTATTCCGCGACGCATGTCATCGCCAGACTGAGCCCGCTCGTCCATCTCGCGCACGATCGCGTCGCCGATGCGCGGGCGGACGCCGAGCGTGGTCTCGACCAGTGGACGAAGCGCCAGTTCCACCTGCAGCATCGATTCGGCGTCTGCACCGGCGTGGACATCGAGCTCTATAGCGGGAACGTCGGCGCTGCCCGCAACCGGCTGCACGAAGCGTGGCGCTCGCTTGCGCCGATCCTGTTCGTCTTTCAAAACGGACGAATAGAGATGCGTTTCTATCGGGCGCGCGTGGCACTGGCGGGGGCCGTGGTCGGAGACTTGGCGACAGCACGTGCAGCCCTGGCGGAGGCACGACGGCTCGACGGGGAAGACGCGCCGTGGGCATCCGCGCTCGCGCGTCTCCTTCGCGCCACCGCCGCCTACGTGCGTGGCAAAACGGACGACGCCCGCACCGCCCTCGCCAGCGCCGAAGCGGAGTTGCAGCGATGCGATATGTACTTGTATGCCGCGGCGGCCAGGTATCGTCGCGGCAGTATCACAGTCGGCGACGAGGGACGCGTGCTCATCGAGACCGCGCGCACCACGATGAAAGCGCAGCAGATAGCGAACCCGGCGCGGCTGGCGAACCTGCTCGCGCCGGGGCCGTGGCCCGACATGGGTGCTAGTGCCTGAACTCGAGCCCGCGCTGCGTGCCCGTGGGAAACCACGCCTTGATCGGCAGCGGGTCTCCGCTCGGAGCTTCACCAAACGCCAGCGACGCGGTGACCCCGTCCGGCCGCCGGACGATGTCCGTGAAGCCGGTATAAAGAACGCGCCTGGTCGCCCGGTCGCTGACGCGAACGAGATCCGCGTGCCCTTCGACCACTTCAAAGGTGTAGGTTCCCGGCGGCAGCACCACGCCCGGCAGTGCGGTGGCGCGATTCATCGACAGGTAGTCCGTCCGGTACACGTTGCCTGCCCTGCTGGACACCGCAATCGCTACCGAGGCGAGTACCAGGCCGGCGACGAGCAGCGACTTGGTTCTGGTCATTGTTCTGTCCTCCTTGCTTCAATCAACGACAGCCCGAAAAGGAACGAACATCGTTCGGTTGACGTGATGTGCACGTTGTACAGAGATGCCGCCCACCTTGGCGGGAGGAAACCTCTATGATGTGCATACCCGCGATGAGCGATTCTGAAACCCGGCTGCCTGGCGACGCGCTACTGAGTGATGAGCCCACGATCGAGCTCGTGCTCAAGGCCAGGAATGGGGACCGCACGGCGGTCGAGGCGCTGCTGCAGCGCTGCCTGCCAAAGCTGCGGCGATGGGCGCATGGACGGCTGCCGGCCCACGCGCGCGAAGCACTTGATACCGGCGACCTGGTGCAGGAGGCTGCACTCCACATGTTGCAACGGGTCGACGATTTTGAGCCGCACCATGTCGGAGCGATGCAGGCATATCTGCGACTGTCGGTGATTAACCGCATCCGTGACGAGATTCGTCGCGTCGGCAGACGACCTGTCGCAGTTGAGCTGGTCGAGGAACCGCCGGCAGATGCGCCCTCGCCTCTGGAAGTGACGCTGCAAAACGAGTCGTACGATCGCTATCGCACCGCGCTCGAACGGCTCGCGTCGCGTGACCGCGAGCTGGTTGTCGCACGGATCGAAGCGCAGTGGAGCTTCGCCGAGGTCGCCGAGCGCTTCGGAATGACGACCGCGGATGCCGCGCGCATGGCGGTCAACCGCGCGCTCAAGCGGCTCGCGACAGAAATCCGCCGGGAGCTATGATCGTCCACGCGCCCTCGCGCGTGGAATCATGAGCGCCAACGAAGATCCCGTCCTCGTCGCCTTTGGTGAATTCGTCCGCGCACAACGCCAGCTGGCACACGTGTCGCTGCGTAATCTCGCCAAAATGTCGGGGGTGTCCGATTCCTATCTGAGCCAGATCGAGCGCGGGAACTACCGGCCTTCTCCGCAGGTCGTCAAAGCACTGGCTGCCGCCTTTGGTCTCAAGCCGGAGCAGCTTTACACGATGCTCGGCTTCATGGATGAGACGGACACAGCTGCGCCGCTCAACGTCGAGCAGGCGATCCGGATGGATCCAAAACTGCAGCCGGCGCAGAAGGAGGCGCTGGTCCGCGTCTACCGCTCGTTCCTCGGGGAAGGCTAGAATCCGCGCCATGGCCACGAACAAACCGGACGACTTTCAGCAGCAGGCGATCGAAATGCTGCGCGCGCAGCAGGAGGCGTACGTCACCGCGGTGAAAGCATGGCGCGAGGCGCTTGCAGCCGGCGAGGTGCAGCCACCGCCCTCACCCGAACCGACCCCGCTGCACATGATGCCGACGGCCACTGAGATGGCCGAGGCCTACTACGCGTTCGCCGCGAAGCTCCTGGCCGACCAGAGCCGTTTCATGGAGGCGCTCAGTCAGGCCATGGCCACTCCGAAGAAGAGCACCTGAAACGATGACTGCGAGGCGGCGGTGGCTCGGCCTCTATCAGTCGGTGCCACCATCGATCGAACCCAGGGCACGCACTGCTCTGGAGATGTTCCAGGATACCGTCGCGCGCCATCGCGACGACACTCTCGTTCATTACTTCGAGGACTCGGTCACCGCCGGCGAGCTGGATGCCTGGTCGGATGCGCTGGCCGTGGCCCTGCAGAAACGTGGCGCCGAACCGGGCGAGCGCATCGCCATGTACCTGCAGAACATCCCGCAGGTCTTCATCGCCGTGCTTGCGGCGTGGAAGTGCGGCGCCGTCATCGTTCCGTGCAATCCGATGCTGCGGGAGCGGGAACTGACAAAGATCCTGTCGGACTCCGGCAGCCGTATCCTCATCTCGCAGGAAGACCTGTACGCGGACGTGGCGCGTGCGGCGCTGCCCGCGACCGCGGTACAGCACACGATCACCACCTCGCCATTCGACCTGCTCAGTGAAGGCGTGGCACCGCCGCGGGTGCTCTCGGGATCGCGCCGGATGCGTCACGCGGGCGTCCCGGATCTGTTCGAGCTCGCGAACGCGCACGCCGGTGAGACACCGCGGCCGGTCGACATCACCGGCGACGATGTCGCCTTCATGGTCTACACGAGCGGGACGACCGGTGAGCCGAAAGCGGCAATGAACACCCATCGCAACGTCGTCTTTGCCACGTCGGTGTATGAACGGTGGATTGGACTGACGCCTGAGGATGCGATTCTGGGGCTGGCGCCGCTGTTTCACGTGACCGGCCTCATCGGACACGTCACGCTCGCCATGCTGACGGCGAGTCCGCTGATCCTTTTCTACCGGTTTGATGTCGATGAGGCCTGCCGCCTGGCCGAGCGGTATCGTGCGACATTCACCGTATCGGCGGTGACCGCTTTCATCGCGCTGCTGAACAGCGAGGCGATGGCGAAGTACAACCTGTCGTCGCTGACGAAGGTCTACACGGGAGGTGCACCGACGCCGCCCGGAGTGCTCGCCGACTGGCACGCGAAGACGGGCACACGTATTCACCCGATGTACGGGCTAACCGAAGCCACGTCGCCCACGCATATGACGCCGCACAACCGCATTCCGCCTGTCGACTCGCGAACGGGAGCGATGTCGGTCGGTGTGCCGGTATTCGACACTGACGTGCGCATTGTGACGGACGGAGGCTACGACGCCGCGCCGCACGAAATCGGCGAGCTCGTCATCGCCGGGCCGCAGATCATTCCGGGGTACTGGCAGAAGCCGAAAGAGACCGCAGCGTCGCTCGGCGGCGGCGAGCTTCGGACCGGCGACGTCGGCTTCATGGACGAGGACGGCTGGTTTTATCTCGTCGACCGCGCCAAAGACATGATCGTCGCGTCGGGCTTCAAAGTCTGGCCCCGCGAAGTCGAGGAAGTGCTGTATCTGCATCCCGCCGTGCGCGAGGCGGCGGTGATCGGGATCTCGGATCCGTATCGTGGCGAAACGATCAAGGCGGTCATCAGTCTGAAGGCCGGGCACACGGTCACCGCCGGCGAGATCAAGGCGTTCGCGCGCGAGCGGATGGCCGCCTACAAGTACCCGCGCGTCGTCGAGATCGTCGAAGACCTGCCGAAGACGACGAGCGGCAAGATCATGCGCCGCCTGCTGCAGACCACGACGCTCGACGCAGGCTCGCCACTGCGCGGCGCGGAGCTGGACCTTGTCAGCGTCTCGTATCCCCAGCTTCGCAACGTCGTGGAGTCGCGCGCCGTTCTCGAAGTCGGCGCGATATGGCTGCGATTGAGCCGCGGCCCGATTTCGCGTTCAGCCTCGGAGACGCTGTACGAGCGGCTGCAGACGATGCTGGCCCAGCTCGATGACGCAGGCCGATTCGTCGATCGGGACGCGTTCCTCAGCGCCAGCGAGGCGTATCACGCCGCGGTCATCGATCTCGCCGAAAACGAGCACCTGTCGCGCGCGTTCCGCCGTCTGCGGCTTCGTGATCTGTTGACGTCGGTCCTCAAGGACACGCCGGCGACGCCCGATCGTATCGTGCCGCTTCACGAGTATTTGACCGACTCGATCGTCGCGACGAACGCACAGGGTGCGGTGAAGGCAATCCTCACGTGGGGAGAGGTGTCGAGAACAAACATCCGCATCATGCTCGGCGCCGAAGAAGTCGCCGATCACGAGTTGCGCCCCGGCAGCATCGTGGAAGACCTGTCCGTGGCGCAGGCGAAGGAACAGAGTAGCCGGGAAGCCGATGTCGATGCGCTGATGATGGCGCTCGACGCACGCGCCGCCCTCGAAATCGGCATCACGCAGATGCTCGGAGCCGCGTTGGCCGACGAGGGGCAGCGCGAAGCATTGGTGGCCCGCCTCCGCGCGTTCACGCCTCTCGTGCGCGGAACAAGCGCGGCTCACGTCGCGCGATACGTCCGGGGCGACGACGCCTTCCATCGGATCTTCCTGAGTCTGCTCAAGAACCCCGTGCTGTTCGACATCTATAACGGAATGGACGTGCCCGAATTGATGCGGCGGGTCCTCGACGTCGCGCCACCGTCGATCCGCGAGGTGTTCGACGACCACAAGGATCTGACAGACGCTCTCAGAAGCGGGGACGCGGTGGCAACGGCCGGGGCGATCACCCATCACGTCAACCAGGTTCGCTCCGCCCTGGCTGCCTTCGTCGCCGCGCAGCCCCAGGCGGGTGGACCGGGAAACCGGGAGGTTTCGGCCGGTTTTTCCAGTTAATTCAGCCGACTTTGACATACATCGCGACTGCGTTGTATACTACGCACAGGTTTATACAGCACAGAAGAGAGGACTGAGCGATGTCTGACTATGTCAAGCGAGCCACCGGCGTGGGCGACCAGTACCTGACGGCCCTGGCGGAAAGCCAGGATCAGTTTCTGAAGACACTGGCTTCTTTCTCCGCGTGGGCGCCGAAGGTTCCGGTAACTCCGGCAACTCCGGTTCCCGAATTCGTGGCGGCCCTGCCGAGCCCGAAGGAAGTCGTCGAAGCGAACTTCGCATTCGCGGCCAAGCTCCTCAAGCAACAGAAGGACTTCACCGAGAAGCTCGTCGCGGCCACCGCTCCAGCGGTCTAGACTAAGTGGTTCGAGGGGATCGGCCTCTCGAACCGACTCCAACTCAACTCCTGCGAGGAACCGTGGCTGAAGGTGACGCTCAAGACACCGACCCCACGCTCGTCGAGCGTTGGCTGCAGGACCAGCAGCAGTGGCAGCGGACGCTCTTCACCTACCTCGACTCGATGATGAAGAACGACGAGTTCCTCATGCACATGGGGAACGCGATGCGAGGTTCACTCTTGGCAGGTAAACCGTACCCGACTGCGACGCCGCCACCGGTACCGGCGGACGATCCCGCAACCGCCGATCGACTGGACAAAGTGCTGTTCGCACTGCACCAGCTGCAGGGTCAGGTGAAGGACATCCTCATGACCCTCGACGAGATGCGCGGCGGCAGGTCACCCGCAGCTCATGGTGCCCGCAAGAAGACCCGTGTTCGGAAGGCAAGCTCCGGCAGCAGCCGTAAGACTGGAAAACGCCGGACCCGATCGTGACCGATCCGGGTCGGGAACGTGAGCTTCAGGCGATGCTCGCGCACTCGGAGAAGACGCGAGCGAAGCTCGATCGTCTGCACGAGGTGCTCACGTCCGGCGGGCACTACGGAACGGGCGCCACACCTGCGACGGTTGTCTACCAGGAAAACAAGCTCCGGCTGCTCCGGCTGCTCGATGCATCAGGCCAACCACGCAATGGCCCACCCGTCTTGTTCGTACCGGCGCCGGTAAGCCGTTACTTCATTCTCGATCTCCTGCCGGGCCGATCGTTCGCCGGCCATATCGCCGACGCTGGCTTCGACGTCTACATCATCGATTTCGGCACGCCGGGCGACGAGGATCGGTTTGCTGATCTCGAATACTTCGTCGATGGCCTCGTGCGCCGATGTGTGCGCACCGTGTCGGCCATCAGCGGACACCCCGCAATCAACGTGGTCGGCTACTGCCTTGGCGGAACCTTGTCGCTGCTCTATACCGCGCTCTACCCATCCACCGTATCGCGGCTCGTCCTGCTCACGACCATGATCGACGGCGATGTGAAAGGGGGCATCGCATGGGTGGCGCATCAGATGGGACTTGCCGGCGAGTCGTACGACAACCCACGTCTCGTTCCAGCGGCCGAGATCAAGGGATGGTTCGAAATGCTCGCGCCCGGTTCCAACAGCCTGATGGGGCGCGTCAACGATCTGTGGGAACGCCTCGACGACCCGCCCGATCGCCTGCGCGACGTCCGAACGATGGCGACATGGGTCGATGACGTTGTGCCGGCACCGGGTCGTCTGCTCGCCGAGCTGTATCAGCAGTTCGGCCCTGGACGAAACAGGCTGATCGCCGGTACAGCCACCGTCGGCGATCGGCGCATCGACACCGGCGCGATCTCGATGCCGCTGCTTTCAGTCTCCGCCGCGAAGGATTTGATCGCCCCCGCGGAAGGCGTGGACGCCATCCGTCTGCTCGTGCCGCATGCCGCCGTGATGCGTCTTCCTGGTGGCCACGTCGGTATCGTCGCCGGTCGATCGGCGACTGCACTGTGGCAGCGGACGGTCCAATTCCTGCAGGAAGGTTGACGTAGAATGCACCTGCTTCTCGCCGGGACGCGAGGATCATCTGATGCCGTCTGAATTCATCTCGTGGCGCGGACACCGCATCCACGTCACCGAATCGGGTCACGGTGACCCATTGCTGCTGGTACCTGGTCTCGGCAACAACATCGAGATGTGGGTGCCGTTCATGCAACAGTTCAGGAACCGCCGCATCATCCGGCTCGACGCGCCGGGCACTGGCCTCTCGAGCACGCCGCTCTATCCGGTGACCCTTCCGCAGCTCGCCGATCTGCTCGTCGCGGTCCTCGACGATCGCGACGCACCGTGGACGGACGTCATCGGGTTCTCATACGGCGGCGCCGTCGCGCAGCAGCTCGCGTTTGACCACCCGACTCGTGTCCGTCGGCTGGTGCTGGCGGCAACCAACTGCGGCCTCGGCGCGGTGCCTGGATGGCTGCCCGCAGTGACCGGGCTCGCCACACCACTGCGATACTACTCACCGAGCTTCTTCGATCGCACAGCGGCTGCAACGTTCGGCGGTGTGACCGCGCGCGACGAGTCCGTTCGACAGCGAATGATCGCGGCGCGCCGTACTCACCCGCCCGCCGCCGACGGATACGCGATGCAGCTGTTCGGCATCGTCGGCTGGTCCAGCTGGCACTTTCTCCCGTGCATTTCCCACGAGACGCTGGTGATCGCCGGCGACAATGATCCGCTGGTGCCGGTGGCCAATGCGCGAATCCTGGCAGACCGAATTCCAGACGCGACGCTCGAGATCGTCGAAGGCGCCGGTCATTTGTTTCTCTGGGATGATGTGGAGAATCTTGGTCGTCGAATCGGACGGTTTCTGAATCGCGCTCTGCCGAGGACGGCATCGGATCCACCGCCACGTGCGCGGACCCGACGCCGTTATCACCGGTCCGTCAGTCGAGCAGCAGTCTGATACCCGCGAAGAACCGGAACTGGTTCTGTCCGGACTCTCCAAACTCCTCCTCATTGAGGAACACACGACGGTAGTCTCCCTGGAAGACCACGCCCCAGCCGTCGCCGGCGTTCACATTCACGCCTGCGCCAGGCTGAAGCATGAAATGCGTATCCGAGAAGCCACCGCCTCGAACGTGCGTGATGCCGGCTAACACCTGGCCATAAGGCCACACCCTTCCACCCATTGGACGCGCATTGAAGCGCGGCCCGGCTCCAATGTTCCAGACGTGAACCCGGAAGTCATTTTCTGAGTCGGTAGTCCAGCCGACTTCGCCGACGATCCCGAGCGCCTTGCTGGTGTTCCAGGCGCCGTCGAGATTCAGCCCGAATGGAAACGTCTGATCGGGAACGTGTAACAACTGATAGCCGCCGGTGACTTCAGCGGTCGGGTACGGTGGTGCGGGCGGAGGGTACGGACCTGGCTGCGCAGGTTTAGCCTGCGCATATGCAGAGACAACAGTCGACAGGAACACCACTAAACCAAGCCACGCAATTCGCGAACGTAGAAGCATGCTCGATCTCCTGAGCGCCGCCGCATGCAGTGCGGCCGCGCGAAGCAGTCAGGAGTCCACCCTACAAGAAAGATGCGAATTGCGGAAGGGACACGGCCGCGCTTGCATTGACGAGCTTTGCGGGTACAGCGCGGCCGTAGAGGTCAATGCCGATCCGGTCCGGCCCGAAGCCGGACCACACGTGCTATCGACGCGCGGCTGCCGATTCTGCTGACGGCGCGAGGCTTACTTGGATGCGCTTCATGTAACGGACTGGGGTGCCATCAAGCTGTGCCGGCTGGTACTGCCACTTCTTCGCCGCAGACACGAGCAGCGGATCGTAATTCCGGTGCACCGTCTCGAGGAGCCTGACTGACTCCACCGCACCAGTCGTGTCGATGATGAGTTCGAGCACCCCGGAGGCCGCCTGCGTCAACAGACCAGGGAATCGCGGCATCGCCTGCTTCGTCATGATTGGAGCGACAACGTCGCTATCCTCGACCGAAAACACGCGCTTCAGGTCGCGCGTCGGTTTCGCCGGCGGAGGTGCTATCGCCACGGCAGCGGGCACGAGCGGCGGCGGGGCCGACGGCGGCGGCACCAGCGCTTTCTCGCTGAGGTCCACGAATCCTGCTGACAGCGTCTTGATGTCGGCGAGCGGCGACTGCGCGGTGAGCGACGAAATGTCTGGATCGGCGAGCGCGGTCAGCACCCACCTGAACCCGACTTTGGACGCAGCAAAATCGCCGCGATCGTATGCGGACTTGCTCTCCTCATAGCGCCTCTGAACCAGGTTCGGCAGCAGCCGGACTCGCGCCGAGCTCACCGCCTTCTGCATGCGCGGCGACAATTCGCCTGACGCCGGGCGATAAAGAGGGTGCTGCGAGACGAGGCGATCGATGGCGCTGTCGACCTCGCCCGTACGACCGACGGCAACCAGGCAGAGCACCCGATACATCGAGACCGCGGCAGCATCATTCTCGTCCGCCGACGCGCCCAGCGTGTTCAACATCGCCAGCGCCTCGTCGTAGTTCGCCGACGCGTACAGCTCCCGGGCTTTCGCGAGTGACGCCTGCGCGCGCGCGGGCGTCGCGATCGCCAGGGTGCTGCATGCCAGTATCGCGATGAGTAAGAGTCTGCGGGTCACTGCCGTTTCCTCATGTCAACGCTGAGGCGTGCCGGTCCGTTCAGCGTGACGGTAACCATATGCCGCTGTTCGCCGAGTTCGGGATGACGGAAGAGGACGTCGTGCGTGCCGATCGGAAGATTGACGTTGCCGATCGGGGTCTCACCCAGGCGATCGCCGTCGACCCACACTTCGGCCCACGGCGCGGCATTGAGGGCGACGGATCCTTTGGGAATATCGATCCGCATCGGTGTCACGCGACCAGGTGAGACCTGAACGGTCCGCGCCTGACGGTAACCGAGTGCCTCGTTGACAATCTGCAGGCTGTGGTCGCCAACCGACATCATGATCCGATCGCTGCGGCTGCTCCCGACCAAACGGCCGTCTTCGAAGAGCTGCATCTCGATTGGCGAGGCAACCGACACCCATCCGGAGACCGGCACACCCTGTGGCGCCGACAACGGAACGACCAGAGAAGCGGTGGCGCCCGCCTGAACGGTCACGCGCTCAGTTACAGAGCTAAGGGCGTTCTGAAGACCGACGGAGTGCTCGCCGGGCTCGAGATCTTCGATCATCATCGGCGAGACGCCACGACGCTGACCGTCGATCGTGACTGTCGCTCCAGGTGGGTCGGTGCGGACGCTCAATTGCCCGACCACGGCCCCCACCTTCGGCAGCTCGACAAACTGCGCGACGTGTCCACCCGCGGTGATCTTCACGGGAATCGCACGCGTCTGGTCGCCGAGGGTCAGCTCGAGTTTGTGATCGCCTGTTGGAAGCTCCAGCGTGATCGGGGTCGCTCCATGCTTCTTGCCGTCGATGAACACCTGAACGCCGTCGGGGTTCGTATTGACAACGAGCTCGCCCGTTGGCGGAACGCGCGCATAGCTCCGGACGGCAAACGTCCCCGCGGTGGCGATGGCAACCACGATCGCCGCCGCGACCGCCGCTCGATTCCGCCATTCGGACTTCCAGAACGGCACCCGCTTGACCTGGAGCGCAGCCTCCGAATCACTCTCCCGGGCTGGCGCTGTGG
>DASROF010000161.1:0-7144 GCA_035647075.1 Vicinamibacterales bacterium
TACGTGGAGAACGGCAACAGCGTCTTCATGTCGCTCAGTCTCGCTGGAGGGATTCAATGAGAGCGCGGTTTTTCGTGATGCTGCTGGCTTGTGTCGCGATCGGGAGCTCTCTCGTCGCACAAAGCGGCCGACCAGCCGCTACGCGCGACGATCACATCGCCTGGGTGGGCGAGGCGCTCAAGCGCATGCAGACGATCAAGCCGGGGATGACTCGGAAAGAACTGCTCGTTGTGTTTACGACGGAGGGCGGTCTTTCCACCGCGTTACACCGGACATTCGTCAGCAAAGCCTGTCCGTACTTTAAAGTTGACGTTGAGTTTGAGGCTGTCGGGCGTCCAGGGCGCGACGCAGCGGTGGAGGGTGACCTGGACCGAATCGTCAGGTTATCCACCCCGTATCTGCAGTTCAGCATCATGGATTAGAAACCACTCCGTTTCCGGAGGGTCGACGCCTACTTTTCGATGATGACCAAAGTCGTCTACATGCTGTTCCTCAAGCGGGCTGTGACGTAGTGGAATGACTGAACTCATCGCGAAGGTTCTCGGCCACTGGTTCCTCGAGAAAACCCTCGCCCAACTTCCAGCGCCTCTCCGTGGGTTCGTCGTGTTCGTCGCGTTCTCCGGGTTGATTTTCACCGCGATATATCTCGCATAAACGACGTGGACCGTGAACCGAATCGTCCGCTCATCGCTCGGTCGGAATCCGCGTCTGGGGGAGGACACCTCTCTCAATACCTGGATGAGAGCCTCCAGTGAGGCCCGCGACACCGCGACTCGCGAACTAAGTCGTTAGGGAGAGGCCGACGTGCACGTCGGCCTCTACCTTCGCGAACTTCGCCCTTCTTCGCGTCCTTCGCGGTTAAAGCCTTTTAGTAGTTGGGAATTGGGAGTTGGGAGTTGCGTTAGATATAATCCGACTGAAGCAGTCGGATATGTCTGTCGCCACCCCTGGGCTTCCCCGCACGGCAGCCTCCGTCGTCGATCTGATTGGAAATACGCCATTGATCCGGCTGTCCGACTTCGAGGGCGGACTGCGGAATGTCGAGCTGTACGCCAAAGCGGAGTGGAAGAACCCCGGCGGATCGGTCAAGGACCGGCCGGCGGCGCGGATGATCGTGGACGGCGAGCGGAGCGGCGCGCTCACGCACAACAAGATCCTGCTCGACGCGACGTCCGGAAATACGGGAATTGCTTACGCGATGATCGGTGCGGCGCGCGGCTACAAGGTCCGTCTGTGCGTGCCGGAGAACGTGACGCCGGAGCGCAAACGAATTCTGAAAGCCTTTGGCGCGGAGATCGTCTTTACCGACCCGATGGAAGGATCCGACGGCGCCATCATGCGCGCCAAGAAGATGTTCGCCGACGATCCTGACGTCTACTTCTATCCCGACCAGTACAACAACCCCGGCAACTGGCTGTCGCACTACGATACGACCGCGCCGGAGATCATCGAACAGACTGGCGGGCGCGTGACCCACTTCGTGGCGGGCCTCGGCACGAGCGGGACGTTTGTCGGCGCCGGCCGCCGGCTGCGCGAGTTCAATCCGTCCGTCAAGCTGATTTCGGTCCAGCCCGACTCGCCACTGCACGGCCTCGAGGGGCTGAAGCACATGGCGACGGCCATCGTCCCGGGCATTTACGACGCGACCATCGCCGACGAGGACATCGGCATCAGTACGGAAGAAGCGTTCGAGCTGACTCGGGAGCTGGCGCGCAGCGGGTTGTTCGTTGGGATATCGAGCGGTGCCAATCTGGCTGGAGCGCTCTCTGTTGCGCGGCGGGCGAGCGACGCGGTGATCGTCGTGGTCTTCTGTGACGGCGGAGAAAAGTACCTGTCCGAGCGCTTCTGGGACGAATCGACGCCCGACAGGCGCGCGTCTCATGGAGGGACGCGCTGATGGCACTGACAATCACGCCGGCGGTTGACGCGGCAATCCGCCAGCATGGGGCGGAAACATATCCGCATGAATGCTGCGGCGCGCTTTACGGCTCGAACGGCGCGGTGACCGACATCCTTGCGCTGCCCAACGTGACTGAAGAAGGTCCACGCCGTCGGTTCCGCATCAGCGACAAGGACTATCTGAAGACCGAGCGGCGGGCGTCGGAATTAGGCGCCGAGCTGCTGGGCTTTTATCACTCGCATCCGGATCATCCAGCCCGGCCTTCGCAATACGATCTCGATCACGCGTTTCCGACTTTTTCGTACATCATCGTCTCCGTTCGCGGCGGCACGCCTGAAGACATGACGTCCTGGCGCCTCCGCGACGATCGCTCGGCGTTCGACCCCGAAGATCTCGCGGTTGGCGCGTCAGAAGAATCACATGCCTAACACCATTCACATTCCCACACCCCTTCGCCCGTTCACCGACAAGCAGGAGTCTGTGCAGGTCAGCGGCGGCACCGTCGGCGAGCAGCTCGCCGATCTGACGAAGAAGCACGATGGACTGCGCAAGCATCTCTACACGGATGAGGGGAAGCTGCGGAACTTCGTCAACGTGTATCTGAACGACGAAGACATCCGCTACCTGCAGCGCGAGGCGACGCCGGTGAAGCCGGGCGACAGCCTGAGCATCGTGCCGTCCGTCGCGGGAGGTGCGCCGACGGAAACCCCGACGATGAATCCGCGCGCGGTTGCGGGAGGGTCGATGGACGAACTGCCGCAGCTTACGCCGGACGAGATCAAGCGCTACAGCCGCCACCTGATCATGCCCGAGGTCGGCATGGACGGTCAGCGCAGGATCAAGGCTGGCAGCGTGCTCTGCATCGGCGCCGGCGGCCTCGGCTCACCCGCAGCGATGTATCTTGCCGCCGCCGGCATCGGCCGCATCGGCATGGTCGACTTCGACGTCGTCGATTTCAGCAATCTGCAGCGCCAGCTGCTGCACGGGACGAAGGACGTCGGCACGTCGAAGAACGAGTCTGCGAAGCGGCGCATTGAAGACCTCAATCCGCACGTGCACGTCGAGACCTACGAGACGCTGCTCACCTCGCAGAACGCGCTGGGGCTGTTCAAGGACTACGACGTCATCCTCGACGGCACGGACAACTTCCCGACGCGCTATCTCGTGAACGACGCGTGCGTGCTGACGGGAAAACCGAACGCCTACGGCAGCATCTTCCGGTTCGAAGGCCAGGCCTCGGTGTTCGCGACGAAGGACGGCCCGTGCTACCGCTGCCTCTATCCCGAGCCGCCGCCTCCCGGACTCGTGCCGAGCTGCGCCGAAGGCGGCGTGCTGGGTGTGCTGCCGGGAATCATCGGTGTGATTCAGGCGACTGAGACGATCAAGCTGATCACCGGCATCGGCGAGCCGCTGATCGGTCGCTTCCTGATTTACGACGCGCTGCGGATGAAATTCCGCGAGCTCAAACTACGGAAGGATCCGGAGTGCCCGGTGTGCGGCACCAATCCGACCGTCACCAAGCTGATTGACTACGAGCAGTTCTGCGGTCTGCGGCCCGAGCCCCAGCAGGCAGCGCAGGGAGGACCGTCTGTGAGTGATTGGGAGATTACGCCTGTCGAGCTGAAGAAGAAGATGGACGCGGGCGAGACGCCGTTCGTCCTCGACGTGCGCGAGCCGAACGAATACCAGATCAACAAGATTGCCGGCTCGACGCTGATTCCGCTCGGCGAGTTGCCTCGTCGGTATCAGGAACTGCCTCGTGATCGCGAGATCATCGCGCAGTGCAAGATGGGCGGCCGCAGTGCCAAGGCGATGGAGTTCCTGAAAACGGTCGGATTCACGAACGTAAAGAACCTGCGCGGCGGGATTCTGGAATGGATCGACAAGGTGGATCCGTCGCAGCCCAAGTATTAAATCCGACCAATATTGACGGATTTCCAGGAAGTCGCTAAAATCGGACCAGCAAGGTCGGATATAACGGATGCTGAGGCTGTCAAAAAAGGCCGATTACGCGCTGATTGCGATGAAGCACCTGGCGCAAAGCGCCAGCCGGGCCGAGGCGCGGACGCGCGAAGGCGGCACCGGTGCGCCGTCGGCCAGCGCCCGTGAGATCGCCGAGCAGTACGACATCCCGATCGAACTCCTCGCCAAGGTGCTGCAGCGTCTGGTGCGTACGGGGCTGCTGGCATCAACGCAGGGCACGCGCGGCGGCTACACGTTGAGCCGTCCGCCCAAGTCGATCAGCATCGCCGACGTGATCCAGGCGATCGACGGGCCGTTCACGGTGACCGCCTGCTCGACGGAGAAACACGATTGCGAGCAGTACAGCAAGTGCAGCGTCCGCGATCCGCTGTGGCAGCTTCGCGAACGGATCGTCGCTGCCCTGAGCACAGTGACGCTTTCTGAAATGGCAACGGACCAGGATGTTGCGACCGCGCCAGTGGCGGTTGTTCGTAGAGCATGACAATGAAATTACCGATTTACATGGACTACCACGCGACAACGCCCGTCGATCCACGGGTTGTTGACGCGATGCTGCCGTACTTCACCACCCACTTCGGCAACGCGGCGAGCCGGAATCACGCCTTCGGCTGGGAGGCGGAAGAGGCGGTGGAGACCGCGCGGCGACAGGTTGCGGATCTGATCGGGGCAAACCCGAAGGAGATCATCTTCACGAGCGGCGCCACCGAGTCGAACAACCTCGCGATCAAGGGCGTCGCGGAGATGTACCGCGAGAAGGGCAATCACATCATCACCTGCGTCACCGAGCACAAGGCGGTGATCGACACGTGCAAGAAGCTCGAAAAGCAGGGCGGTCGCGTCACCTATCTGCCGGTGCAGAAGGACGGGCGCATTGATCTGGCCGACCTGCGCGCGGCGATCACGGAGAAGACCATCCTCATCACGATCATGACCGCCAACAACGAGATTGGCGTGCTGCAGCCGATCGCGGAGATCGGCGCGATCGCGAAGGAGAAGGGGATTCTCTTCCACACCGACGCCGTGCAGGCGGTGGGGAAGGTGCCGTTCAGCGTCACCGACGCGAAGGTTGACCTCGTGTCGATGAGCGGCCACAAGTTCTACGGACCGAAGGGTGTGGGCGCGTTGTATGTGCGGCGCCGCAACCCGCGCGTGCTTCTGGCCGAGCAGATCAGCGGCGGCGGCCACGAGCGCGGCATGCGATCAGGCACGCTGAACGTCCCGGGCATCGTCGGTCTCGGCGCCGCAGCGGCAATTGCGCAGGCAGAGATGGCGACGGAAAGCAAGCGGCTGCGAATGCTCCGCGATGAGCTGAACAAGAAGCTGCACGCGAATCTGGACGAGCTCTACATCAACGGCTCGATGGAGTACCGCCTGCCGCACAACCTGAACGTGAGCTTCGCCTACGTTGAAGGCGAGTCGCTGCTGATGGGCATTAACGACGTGGCGGTCTCATCCGGTTCCGCCTGTACGTCAGCGAGCCTCGAACCGTCTTATGTACTGAAGGCGCTCGGCGCGGGCGATGACCTTGCGCACTCGTCGATCCGGTTCGGCCTCGGCCGCTGGACGACGGAAGAGGAAGTCGATTACGTCGTGGAGAAGCTGACGACGGTCGTCCGCCGGCTGCGCGAGATGTCGCCGCTCTACGAGATGGCCAAGGAAGGCGTGGACCTGGCGAAGATGCAGTGGGTCACACATTAAGTGACAAGTGACAGGTGACAACTTGCAAGTGACAAGTCGCAAGTTGCCAGTGACAAGTCAGCCGTAGGGCACGCCTTCTAGGCGTGCCGGAGCAAACAAGATGGCTTATTCGAACAAAGTAATCGATCACTACGAGAATCCGCGCAACGTCGGCTCGCTGCCGAAAGACGATCTCAACGTCGGCACCGGACTGGTCGGCGCGCCGGAGTGCGGCGACGTCATGAAGCTGCAGGTCATGGTGAACCCGGACACGGGTGTCATCGACGACGCGAAGTTCAAGACGTTCGGGTGCGGCTCCGCGATCGCGAGCTCGAGCCTGGCCACGGAGTGGCTGAAGGGCAAGACCGTCGATCAGGCGCTCGCGATCAAGAACACCGAGATCGTGGCCGAGCTGTCGCTGCCGCCGGTGAAGATTCACTGCTCGGTGCTGGCCGAGGACGCGATCAAGGCGGCGATTGCCGACTACAAGAAGAAGCAGTCGGAAGCGAAGGGCGAGACGGCGGTCGAGCGGCCATCGCAACCGATCGCGTAAATCGCCGCGTCTTACATAGTGTCCGCCTTCAAGCGGACCTGCAGACGTAGTGTCCGGCTTGAGCCGGACCAACTGACCATGATTCAGATCACGGAGATCGCCGCACGCAAGATCAAGACGCTGATGGCCAAGCAGGGCATCACCGATGGAGGTCTGCGCGTCGGAGTAAAGGGCGGCGGCTGCTCCGGGCTCAGCTACACGTTTGCCTGGGAGCGCGAGCCGCGGCTGGGCGATGAGGTGTTCGAGGGGCCCGAGGGCGCGAAGATCTTCATCGACCGCAAGAGCCATCTGTTCCTCAACGGCACGACACTCGATTACGACACAGCGCTCCTCACCCAGGGCTTCGTCTTTCACAATCCGAACGCGAAGCAGACCTGCGGTTGCGGCAGCTCCTTCGGTGCATGACCGATCCCATTCCCGTTCGTGCCGAGGCGGCTCTGGAATGCCGCACCTGCGGCGCCGGCGCGCCCGTTGACGAGCATTTCTGCCCGAATTGCAGCCGACTCCTGGCGCTTGGCCGCCACGGCGATTACTTCTCGTTCCTCGGGCTGCCGCGCAAGCTGACGATTGCCGCCGCAGAACTCGAGCAGAAGTTCCGTGAGCTGAGCCGCAAGTTCCATCCGGACTACTACTACAACGCCTCACCGGCGGAGCGCCTCGCGAGTCTCGAGCGCTCGTCGTACCTGAACGACGCCTATCGGACGCTGCGCAACCCTGTTTCGCGCATTGAGCATCTTCTGGCGATCGAAGGGTTGCCGTCGGCGAAATCGGAAGAGGGAACGGCCAAAGTTCCACCCGACCTGCTCGAGGAAGTGTTCGCGCTCAACGAGGAGCTCGACGAGATCCGCGAGCAGCGCGAATCGGGAGCGGACGCCGGTGCGCTCTCCGTGCGACTCGACGGCGCGCGGAAGCCGATCGAGCGTAAGCGCGACCAACATGAGCGCCAGCTGCAGGATCTGGCGGCGCGCTGGGACAGCCAGGAAGAGGCGTCCGCACAGGACAAGCGGGCCACGCTCGAGGCGCTGCGCGAG
>DASROF010000162.1:0-5836 GCA_035647075.1 Vicinamibacterales bacterium
TGGGATGGTGCAAAGTTCAGGCGCAGCGGAATCATTCCGCATTGCGACACCCGCCATGTTCCCGTCGCACGGTTACATGAACCGGCGATTACGTTTCCGCGCGGTGCCGATACGGTTTTTGTCAGCCTCCAATCAAGGCACGTCCGCGGGTTGGACCCACCGCAGACGCAGTATCTGAATCGGCAGTCCGGCGGTTGGTGATTGTCACATCACACGCCACGTCGGTGAGCCCTTCGACGCGATACGTCGAAACCTGGGCTGCTCGTCACGCTGCTCGGAGCCTCGCAGCCCGCGCACGAACGTGTGCCGACGCAACTTCACGAAAAGCGATCGACGACGGATCTCGCCGTCACCCGAATCCCGGTGTCACCGCTTTTCGCTTTGACGTCGATGGCGTCTCATCATCAGTAGAGTGATGAGGACACCAACACCGAGTCCGATCCCGCCGCCGACCTGGGGCGACCCACCGCCGAGACCAACCACGTACCCCAATGCCGACCCTCCGAAGATCGGCCATAGGCGGCGGTCCGCGAAGTAGGGCTTCGGTTGATACGTCCGACAAATGTCACACGTCGCTCGGTGTTCCGCGAGCAGAGGCGTCAGCTGTTCCGACTCGGCTGCGTACGCCGCTTTGCCTCGGAGCCCAGACGCTTTCACCTGGTCGTCCACGCGACCGCACAGTTCGTTCAGAGCTGGGCAGTCTGGATCCAAGTCCTTTAACAGGTCGTTGGTGCTCATGCTGATTGTCCCGTAGCCCTTTGGTCAGCTGGCGAGGCGGCGTGCCGACGCGCCAGGCGATAGTGGGTGATCGCGAGGACTCCACAGGCCAGACCACCGCCGAGAACGAATACGCTCGACGTGACGAGACCAAGACCTACGTACAGACCGGCGAACAGGGTCAGTTCGAACGCGGACATGGTCAGCAGAAATCTTCTCGGGTAAGCGAGCCTGCCGTGAATCACTTTGGCCCCCTTGCTGAAGAGAAACCAGTTCCGCAGGTGACGAATATGCACGGTCGCCTGGGCCAGAAGCATCGCCCCGAGTACTCCGGTGTATACGGTGTAATCCGCCCAGGAGACGGCCACGCTCCGCACCAGCCACAGATAGCCGGTGCTCACAATCAGCGCCACCAGGAAGCGTCGGCTGAACTTACGCAAGCCGTCGATGTCAGCCTGGAACATGGGTGTGATTTCGTAACTGCCTTCGAACACGATGTGATCTTGAGCCCGATACAGACGGGCGCATGTAACGGTCAAGACGTAATCGGACACATAGACCGCGGCCCACAGTGTCGGACCAAGCCGCCCGGCGCATCGGCGCGGACCTCGCTGAAACGCCTCAATTCGCAGTCGTGAGCAGTTCCTGGAATCCCGGCATTGCTCGCTGACCTCTCCCTGCCGCGAATATCGGCGACGGTCAGGCGAGGCAGCAGCCGAGCAACAGCGAGATCGTTCGCCAACGGCGCCGACCCCAAGCGAGGAAGTGCCTAGGGATACGCTGCGCCCGATCGGTACAACGGCGGGAACTCGGCGTCAGTTCTCCGTCGGGGGCTCGATGTGGTCGATCACCACGGTCTGCAGCAGTTTCGTCGCCGGCTCCAGCTTCAGCCCGAGCTGTTCCTCCAGCGCCGTAAAGATCGACGGTGCAGTACCGGCGTCCGGTGCCGCGTCTGCGCCGGGCCGCGGGGTGACCGCCGTCGTCAGCGTGAGCGCGTAGTACCCCTGCAAGCCGGTTCGATCTTCGACGATACGGCCGACACTGCTGCTCAGCGAACGGGCAAAGGTGGAGAGCAGCGTGCCACCGATAAACACCCGGCCCGGCAGGAACAGCGAGCCACACGTCGCCATGACCTCGTCTGCTGACGGCGGCGTCGGACGGGAGGCCCTTCACGCACTTCGTTGCGTGCCTCGAGCTTGAGCCGGTGCTTGAACAGGGCGCGCCACATCTCCTGAATCTGGGCCGGTGACGCGCCGGGCGGCGGCTTCACCGTCACGTCGTAGCGATCGCGCCTTGCCCAGTCGGGCAGATTCCGGTACTCGAAGCCTTCAGTAGGCCACGCCAGGGGAAGCAGGTTGAGAATCGAAATGTTCGTGGCGGTGTAAGTGCCATCCGGCAGCCGTCGCGTGTCTCCACTCAACTCACCGCTCACGTTGGGCTTGATGGAGCTGACTTCAAACTCCAGTGATTGTTGAGTGGCGGCCACCGCTCCGAGAATGCCCAGGACTCCGATGAACGTCGCGAAACGCGACCAATGCGTGATGAATGGTCCGATCACGACGGATTAGACCGACCCACCGCCCTGCTGGTTGGATCTTGTTCTGCTCGCCGGCGAACCAGGGTTGACATGCGACATGTGTCGCGTCTAGTATGCGACAACTGTCACATATGCCAAAGCCAGCGACGGAACGCCTGACCCGACGCGAGCGGGAAATCATGAACGCGGTCTTCGCCCTCGAGAATCGGGCGTCCGCCGAAGACGTGCGCGCGAAGCTGACGGCGCCGCCGAGCGATTCGTCGGTGCGCGTCATGCTCGCCAGGCTCGAGCGGAAAGGGTTCCTGCGCCATCAGCAGGACGGCCTCCGCTACATCTATTCCGCCACCATGTCGCCGGCCGTCGCCAAGCGCACGGCGCTGCAGCAATACCTGCACACGTTCTTTGGCGGTTCGCTCAGACAGATGATGACCGCGCTCGTACGCGAAGGATCCTGGGATGACGAGGACCTCGACGCGCTGAAAGCTGAGATCGAACGGGCACGTAAGGGAAGGAAGCAGCCATGAACGCCTGGTTTGCAGAGATCGCGATCGGAATAGGAGCATCGTTTGTCACCGCGCTGTTGGCGAAGGCGACGCTGACGCTTGCGGTGGCGCTCGCCGTCACCGGGCTGGCACGCCGGAGCCGCGCGGCGGCTCGACACGTCCTGCTCGTGGCGGCCTTTGCGGTGCTGCTGGTGCTGCCGGCTGCTTCGCTCACGATCCCGCCCCGGGGCGTCACGCTGCCTCGGCAGACAGCCGCATCGTCTGCGCCAGTGTCGGCCATCGCCCCGGTCATGACGAGTCCATCTCCGGCAGTTGTCAACGCACACGAATCCGTCGATACGTTTCGGATGGAGTCGACAGGCGTGACCGCGTCCGCAATTCTGTGGGCGGTGTGGGGAGCCGGCATGTTGCTCGGTGTGCTGCCAGTACTCGCCGGGACGTGGCACTTGCGCTCGCTGCGTCGAGCGAGCTCCGTGTGCGCACGCGGCGAGGCGTTGTCGCACAGGCTGTCGGCCGAAGCGGGAATACGGCGGGCTGTCGCCGTGAGAGTGCACGAATCGATTCCAGGTCCGATGACGTTCGGCATTCTTCGGCCGGTCGTCATGTTGCCCCTCGATGCCACGGCCTGGAACGAAGAGGAGTTGTGCCGCGCGATGATTCACGAGCTCGAGCACGTGCGGCGCGGCGACTGGTTGAGTCTGTACATAGCGCGTATTGTCAGAGCGCTGTACTGGTTTCATCCGCTCGTGTGGATCGCCTGGAGGCGTTTGAGTCTCGAGGCAGAGCGGGCATGCGACGATGCCGTCCTCAGGCGGAGTGAAGCAGCCGCTTACGCCACTCAACTCGTCCTGCTGGCGGAGCGTCTTGCCAGCACTGCCACACCGCCGCTCCTGGCCATGGCGGCCTGCCGCGATCTGAGCACTCGCGTGCGCGCGGTTCTGGACGGGGCCCAGGCACGCGGTCGCGCGGGAGCATTACCCGTGGTGACGGCCATCGTCGCGGCTGCACTGTTCATTGCCGCCGTGGCACCGCTGCGTGCCGTGCGTCAGGGACAGGCGCCTTCGGACGGCGCGCAGCAACCGCCGCTGGCCTTCGACACCGCGTCGGTGAAACCCAACAAGTCCGGCGCGGAGCAGCGGTACATACAGATAGACCCTCGTGGAGGCAGTCTCACGGTGGTGAACTTGCCTCTGCGACAACTGATCACGTTCGCCTATCAAATTCAGAGTTTCCAGCTCCAGGGAGGGCCCGACTGGATCGCTTCCGATCGCTTCGACATCCTCGGCAAGCCCACGCGTGAAGTGCCCGGGACGGGGGCGTTCTTCGACGGTCAGGAACCGATGAAGATGATGCTGCGGACACTGCTGGCAGATCGCTTCAAGCTGGTGATGCACAAAGAGACGAAGGAGCTGCCGATCTTCGAGCTCGTACTCGCCAGGCAGGATGGCAAGCTGGGTCCGCAGCTTCGTCCCGCCGCGGTGGACTGCGCGGCGCGCGCAGCCGCTGCCAGAGCAGGGACGCCGCCGCCTCCGTCGCCCGGCCCGCCGGGCCCCGGCTCCTGTGGTATCAACATCAACCCTGTCCGGCTCAGCGGCGGCGGGGCGACTCTGACGATGCTGGCCGGCATTCTCGAAGGACCTGCGCAGCGCCTGGTGGTCGATCGCACCGGACTGACGGGCAACTGGGACCTCGAGGTCAAGTACACACCCGAACGGTCGCAGCTGCCGCCGGGCGTCGAGCCGCCGGTGCCGATCGATTGGAACGGCCCGTCGCTGTTCACCGCGCTCGAGGAACAGCTCGGGCTGAAGCTCCGTCCCGCACGCGGGCCAGTCGAAGTGCTCGTCATCGACTCGGTTCAGCAGCCCACGCCGAACTGAATGGGCGTCGGAGACGCCCCGACCGATCTATTGGCTCAGGGGCTTCCGCGAATAGACGACCGCGTGGTGATTGCCGCAGTCGATCTTGTCGGGCAGACCGTCCGGCCGTCTGACGTTGAGCGTGCGCCACACCGTCAGCTCGTCGCCGTTCTTGTTGAGGATGTAGACCTCGCGCATCACAAGGCAGATTGTATGGCCGTGGATCACGCGAGAAGCATCCAGGTGCCCGCGGCGACGAGCAGTGCGCCGCTGACGCGCGCGCTGTGGGCGCCGAACGGACCGACCTTCTCGAATGCGACAAAGGCCGTCAGCGCAAAGATGACCGCAAGGTTCATCACGCCGCCCGCGAACAGCAGCAGCATCAGCGCCCAGCAGCAGCCCAGGCAGTAGGCGCCGTGATCGATCCCCATGCGGAAGGCGCCAGCGACGCCTGAACGCCAGCGGTGCATCATGACGCTCAACGGCGACTGGCACTTCTGCAGGCACGCCAGTTTGAGCGGCGTCAGCTGGTACACGCCTGCGACGATGAGCAGTCCCGCGCCGACCATGTGACTCGTGGTCATCATCGGCGACACGATCAGTCGAGCCGAAAGGATGCGCTGGGCGGCGGTGGCGCCCACGCTGAAGAACGCCCACACCGTGGCATAACCACCCGCCAGCGCGTAGATCTGTCGCGAGGCCGCCAGGCCGCGACCCTGACGCCTTACCGCCACGCCGTACAGCAGCAGCAATGGTGCGGCCGACGGCAGCATCATGCCGACCATCATGACCGCCCACATCGCCCACAGCAGAAACACATGGCGGGCGTCCCAGTGGACGGTCATCATCCATGCGCTCGCACCGGTCATCGGGCCAGACATGTCGTGCGCCATGACGACGATCCACGACCAGCAGACGAGCGGGACGAGGATCAGGAGGACGACAAGAGACGCGCGGTCGTGGCCGAGCCACAGCTCGAGGCGCGTGGGAGGGCGTTCGTTGATCAGCGGGTCAGGCACTCCGCCAGTTGAACGGCGCGAAGTGGCCATTGTTCTTCCCGCTGTCATCGTCCCACTTCAAGCCAAGCGCTGTGACATGGCTCTTCGAGGCATGGGCGAGCGCGAGACGGCTCGACACCGGATGGCCCGTGTTGTCGAGGAACAGCGGCTCGGTCACGGACGGGTCCACGCCCATGGCGCCTTCCGCGGCCATCTCGACGAGGG
>DASROF010000163.1:0-13296 GCA_035647075.1 Vicinamibacterales bacterium
CGGCGGTGGTGGCGCCGGCGCCTCCGCGACGAAGGCCATCATCGTTGGCACTTCGGGCAACGCGCCGGCGAAGAACAGCACCGGCAGGACGATGGCCGTGACCAGCGTCGCTTGTAAGGACATCGAGATCAGGAGCGGAACCCCTGGCTTCGATGGGATGTGCCGTGCCCGTCCGGTGATCAAGTCAAACATGACCGCCTCCGCGTCTGTTTCGCCTCAAGTGCAAGTGAACCGCCATATGCTCGAGTCGCGCGTCGCGCGAAATTGCCCTGCGAATCCAGCCATCACGCGTCGTTGCGTCGAAGCGGCTGCGGACTATTTCCCGGCAATGCGAAATTCCCCACGAGCGCGTCATGGAGTCCCGGCAGCGCATCTTTCAGGATGTCGACGACGAGATCGGCATGGGTGTCAACGAGCACGAGGTCCCAGCCGACGAAGCGGTATTCGAGCTCCTCGGGCAACGCCGGCAGAGCCGCGAGCAGCGCCGGCCACACCCGCACCTGGCGCCCCGCGGGAATCCGGGCGTTGACCTGCGCTTCAGGAATCCCTGACAGATACCCAAGATTCATCGCGATCCACGCTTCCGCCGGCGTATGGCCGCTGGCCGTAATCGCGCGCGCCAGGCGGGTCGTCAGCAGATCCGCGACCGCAGGCGTGAAGAACGTCCCCGCCTTCACGTTCGGCCGTGCGTCGATCAGCGCCTGGTGCAGTCCGTCAACGGCAGCCGACATGTCTTCGAGATCGCCGAACAGATGTTCCGGCGGCAGGCTGCGTTCCAGCCGCCGATGCAGTCTCACGTAGCGATCGACGCGCTGGTTGAAGTCGTCAATGACCCGCTCCTCGAGAGCCATCGGCGTCAGGACCTCCAGTTGGCACGTGGGGGGCGTGTGTGCAGCGAACAGTGCGAGAGGGACTTGCAGAACGATTGAAGCCAGCATCGTCATCCTCCGCGCGACGCGAAGCGCACCTTCTGTGCCAGTCCAGACACGCACTGCACGTGACGGAATGCCTGGAGCCTGCGTGCGCGGCCCGGCGATTCTTCGCAGTCATGCGGAATAGTTCGCGGGGGCGCGCTGGTCACGAGGGCACATCCCGCGAGATCGCCGCGGCATCCGTTTCGCAGCGTTGCAGGCGCGAGGCTACATATGCGACGCGCTTTCGAATTCCTGCTCGTTGGCAGCGTGGCAGCGACGTTGACCGGCTGCCTGACGCTCATGCCTGTCAGTTCACACGTTCAGCGAGGAGTCGATTTCGTGCGCTACAGCACGTACGACTGGGGGCCGGCCGACGCGCGTCCAGTCACGGACGAACGGCTTCGCGAGAACCCCTATTTCGTAGACGATGTGCACGGGGCAATTGACACGCAGTTGAACCGGCACGGGCTGGTGCGCGCCGCGACGGAGCGGGCGGATCTGATGGTGCACTACCACGCCGCGATTGCGGAACGCGTGGAGGTGACATCCCGGCCGGGATCGTACCGCGATTGCGTCGGTGACAACTGTCGGCCAGAAGTGAACACCTACGATGCCGGCACCCTGGTCATTGATATCGTCGACGCTTCCACGAGGGAGCTCGTCTGGCGTGGATGGGCCGAGCACCGCCTCGAAGACATGCTCGACGATCCGGTGCAGGTCAGGCGCCGGGTGCAGGATGCGGTGCGCCGGATCTTCGACACGTTTCCCCTGACAGTGAACCCGACGTCGCGCCGGACGGCGCTGGAGGGCACGCGATGACTGCCGTACGACTGTTCGCAGCCGGTGTCGCCGTCGTCATTGCCGCGATCGCCGCGGCGTGTGCGCCGATCACCGTGACGTCATTTACCGAGCGGGGCGTTGATGTTGCCAGGTATCGCACGTTCGGTTGGGACCGCACCGATACCAGCGTGCCCGGGGATCCGCGTCTCGAGAACAACGAGATGTTTCATCGCTACCTGCGCGATGCCATCGATCGCGGACTCGTGTCTCGCGGCTATGAGCCGACGATCGTGCAGCCGGACGTGCTGGTCCACTACCACGCGAGCTCCCGTCAGAAGATTTACACGAGCGGTGAGCAGCGCAGCGCAGAACGATGCCTCGACTGCAGCGTGCAGGTCTACGATGAGGGCACGCTGCTGATCGACCTCACCGACGCGCGCACGGGCGCGCTCGTGTGGCGCGGCACGGCGGAGTCCGGTCTGGCTGGTGTCGTCAACAACCAGTCGCGGATGGAAGAGACCATCGAACGGGTTGTCGCACGGGTGTTTGCGAACCTGCCGCGGCGTTCCTAGCGTCGGCGGGAAAGGAACGGTCATGGTCAGCATCACGCGCATCCTGTGCCCGGTGGACTTCTCGGAGTTCTCGCGGCACGCCCTCGATTGCGCAATCGGGATCGCCCGCTGGTATGGCGCGGAGGTGACGGCGCTGCATGTGGTGCCGCCAATCACCGCGGCGGCCACGCCGACGGGCGAGGGCCTGTACCCGCCGTTAGTGTTCTCCGAGGAGGATCTGCAGCAGTTTCGCCACGAGCTGGATGCGTTCGCGGGCCTGCCGGCCGTGCCGGCCCTGGACACCCGGGTGTCGCAAGGGAACGCGACCAGCGAGATAGTCCGGCTGGCAAAGGAACTTCCGGCGGATCTGCTGGTCATGGGCACGCACGGGCGGTCCGGATTCGAGCGTCTGATGCTGGGATCGGTGACCGAGAAGGTCCTGCGTAAATCACCCTGTCCGGTACTGACGGTGCCCCCGCGGGCGCCCGCCGTGGTCCCGGTCAATGGTCTGTTCAGTCGCGTGATCTGCGCCGTCGACTTCTCACCGGCGTCGCTTCGCGCGCTGGCCCTGGCGCAGTCACTGGCGGGCGAGGCGGCTGCAGGGCTCTGTGTACTACACGTGCTGGAGCCGGTGTCGGTGTTCGCGCCCGTCCCGGCGGCGGAGGCGAAGGCCGGCGCGACCGCCGAACGCTGCCGGGAGGCACGTCACAGGATCGACGAGTTGATCGGCGACGACGCGCGAGCGTTCACTGACGTCGCTGACGTCATCGTGGCCGGCAAGGCGTATCAGGAAATCCTTCGGGTAGCGTCGGAGCAGCGTGCTGATCTGATCGTGATCGGCGCACACGGCGGACCGCGGGGCCTCCCGGCATTCGGATCGACGACGAACCATGTGGTCAGGCAGGCGACCTGTCCGGTTCTCACCGTCTACACGTGAAGGGCGGCGCTCCGCTCAATTTCCCCGCATCCGGGGAAAATGTCCCACGCTGGCGGCTTTGCCGCGCGTCCACGGCGTAAATATCCGCGGATTCCCCGCCGGCCCGTCGGGCATGCACGTTGCCGCACCTCGTGATGTCTGGAGCGATCGAGTTCCCGACATTTGCACCGAGGAAGCATCATGACCGCGATCAAACGCATCCTATGCCCGGTGGACTTCTCCGAGTACTCACGCCACGCGCTCGACAGCGCCGTGGCCATCGCGCGCCAGCAGCGGGCAACGGTAACCGCCCTGTACGTCGTGCCGCCGCCGCAGACGGTGTATCCGGCGTTCGGCATCGGTGCCTTCGTGCCCTATGTCTACAGCGTCGAGGAGCTGCAGGAGTTTCAGCAGGCGCTGGAGCGATTCGTCGCCGCCGTCGATTTCCCGATTGCCGCCGTGACCGTGGAGGCGCTCGTCGTGGACGAGATCCTCAAACGCGCCGCTGATTTGCCGGCCGATCTGATCGTGATGGGTACGCACGGGCGGACGGGGTTCGACCGGCTCGTCCTCGGCTCCGTCGCCGAGCGCGTGCTGGTGAAGGCGAAGTGTCCAGTGCTCACCGTGCCGGGCCGCGCGCGTGACGTCAAACCGTCAGCGACGCGCTTGTTTCGGAATGTGCTGTGTCCGACCGACTTCTCGCCCTCGTCGATCGCGGCTCTGAAATTCGCCGAAGGACTCGCACGCGACGGGGCGAAGCTGCGCGTGCTCCACGTGGCGGAGCGGCTGCCATCCTGGCAACTGGTGCCGGCCATGGCAACCGGAGCCCCGGACGATCCGTTGGTGGTACTGGCGCATGCGCGGGAGCGCGTCCACCATGCGGTGCCGTCGGCTCTGCGCCGCACCGGCAGCGTCGAGGAGCTCGTCGCCGAGGGAGATGCGGGTGACGAGATACTCAGAGCCGCCGAGGTGAATCGGGTCGATCTGATCGTCATGGGCGCACACGCCGGACGCGCCGGCCTGCTCGGTTTTGGGTCCACCACGCACGACGTGCTTCGGGGAGCGACATGTCCGGTGCTCACGTTGAAGGCGTGACGACCACAGTCGATCGCGCGGTCCGGCCGAGTGCGAGCGGCGTACTCGTCGAGGCAACTCGACCGGATCGTGTCCTGCTCGAAGGTCCGCATTCGCGGCGCAAGGATCTGTGGCTGGTGCTCCGGACGATTCGCGACTTCATCGCCGGATTCCGCACCCTGCACTTTGTCGGCCCGTGTGTCACCGTCTTCGGGTCGGCTCGCTTCACCGAATCGCACCCGTACTATTCGCTCGGACGAGAGGTGGGGAAGGCGCTGGCTGATCTGGGATTCACCGTGATGACCGGAGGTGGTCCCGGACTGATGGAAGCGGCCAACCGGGGCGCCCGCGAGGCCGGAGGACGATCGGTCGGGTGCAACATCGAGTTGCCGCACGAGCAGGAACCCAATGCCTATCTGGATCGCTGGGTGCGCTGCCGTTACTTTTTCGTGCGGAAGGTGCTGCTGTTCAAGTACTCGTACGCCTTTGTCGCGCTGCCGGGCGGTTTCGGCACGCTCGACGAGCTGCTCGAGGCGCTGACGCTGATTCAGACGAAGAAGATCGACAGCTTTCCGGTGGTGCTTGTCGGGACTGCGTACTGGCGCCCGTTTCAGGATCTGCTGGCGCAGCTGGCGGCGGCGGAAACCATCGATGCGGTCGACTTGAACCTGCTGCTTGTCACCGACCGCGTTGAAGATCTCGTCAGCCACATTGAACGTCACGCCATCAGGCGTTTCGGCCTGGTCGCCCCATCACGTCTCCTGGGCGAACGGGTGGCGACGCAACTCACACCCGTCTGACCCGCCGCTGCATTCTTCGCGCATGCCGCGGACGATTTCGCGCCGCTTTCGCGGAACACCCTGAAACAGGCGGCTTTCTTGCGGCCCAGGCTTTGCTGATTCGATGGAAAGACCGACCAAACGGCAAGGAGGGAACCATGGCCAAGAAGGAAACAACGCTGACATCTCGACGTGAGGGCCGGGATCCATTCGCGCTGATCAGAGCCGAGTTCGATCGGTTCTTCAACGAGCCCGGATGGACTGGGCTGCACTGGCCGACCTTCCGGTCCGGACGCGGAGAGGAGGCCGCGTGGAATCCGGGGATCGACGTGTTCGAGCGCGACAACCGGCTGGTGACGAAGATCGACCTGCCGGGGCTGAAGAAGGAAGACGTCAAAGTCGAGGTCACCGACGGGTATCTCACCATCTCGGGTGAACGCAAACGCGAGGAGGAAGAGAAGAAGGACGATTTCTATCGCTGCGAGCGCGAGTACGGCAGCTTCTATCGAGCCGTGCCACTGCCCGAAGGCGCGAAGCTCGAGGACGTCAAGGCCACGTTTGCCGGCGGCGTTCTGGAGGTGAGCGTCCCGCTGCCCGCCAAAGCGGAAGCGACGGTCCGGACAGTTGCGATCGAGGAACCTGCGAAGGCGAAAGCCGCTTAGTCGTCGTGCTCTACACCTCGCCGCGCAGGCTCTTCAGATAGTGTGACCGCGATTCGACTTCGGTAAGCCTGGTGCTCGCATAGAGCGAGGCGTCGGCGAGCAGGCGACGAGCCTGCTCGTCCGTCCGCAAGACGAGCAGCTCGATGTTTTCCCCTGCGCCGGCGATGTACGCCGTCATCAGTTCCCGTTCGAGCTGCGCCAGCGGTTCTTCAGTCGGGTTGACAGGGTCCGGATTTGCAGCCATCGCTCACCTCAGTCATCGATCGACGAACGTTCCCATCAGGTTGGATGCAGCCTCCGTTCCAGATTGCGGTTACGATGCCTGCGAGCCCCCGGCTCAAGGCTCAAGGAGCGGCATGATGGCTGACGCAACCGTTGCCAACCAGAGACAGATCCTCGCCAACCAGCGGACGATTCTCGCCAATCAGAAGCGCATCGAAAGCAATCAGGTGAAGCTCGATCGGCTGCTCCGCAATCAGCGGAAGCTCGACCAGATTCTGGCGAACCAGAAGAAGATACTCGGGCGGTTGCGATAAGCGCCGCTCCTCGCCGCCCGCGTTCGTTCGTGCCGCGCCATGGCGCTCGATGGATTGCCTGGCTGCTCGGCATCGGCTTGCTTGGGGCTGTGGTCGGCGGGGCCGTCCACTTCTCAGAGCAACAATCCTTCCTTGAGCTCGCCGAGCGTGCAGAGCCGTGGTGGCTTGCCGCCGCGGTGCTGTTGCAGGCGGGAACTTATCTCGCGCAGGGAGGGATCTGGCGTCGGGTCGGGCATGCCTGTGGCTACATTCTGCCAGTCCGGGCGGCATTCGAGCTCAGTCTGGCCAAGCTGTTTGCGGACCAGGCGCTTCCGTCTGGCGGCGTCAGCAGCAGCGTGCTGATCGCACAGGCGCTCGAGCAGCGGCGGTTGCCGCCACCGGCCGTGAAGGCGTCGGTCCTGATCAACATCGCCTCGTACCACCTCGCGTACGTCGTTGCCCTGCTCGCGGCGATGGTGATCATGACGGTCCGCGGTGAGAGCAACCCGCTGATTGCGATCACCGCCGTCGTCTTCCTCGCGTTCTCGATGGGACTCAGCGCGGCCGTGCTGTGGCTCGCCGGTCGCGATATCGAACGGCTTCCGGCTCGCGTGCGCCGAATGCCGGTGGCTCGCACGGTGCTGGTGTTCGTGGCCGGAGCCGATCGGCGGCTGGTGCGCAGCTGGCGGATGCTGGCGGACACGATCGCGCTGCAGGGCGCGATCATCCTGCTGGACGCCGCCACCATGTGGATCCTGATTCGGGCGCTCGGCTCACGGGCCTCCATGGCCGGAGTGTTCGTTAGTTTCATGATCGCCAGCCTGTTTCGCACGATGGGCATCGTTCCCGGCGGGCTGGGTACGTTCGAGGCCAGTTCGGTGGTCACGTTGCGGATGGCCGGTGTCGACATCGCGACTGGGCTCTCGGCCACCCTGCTGTTTCGCGGCCTCAGCTTCTGGCTGCCGATGCTGCCGGGATACTGGTTCTCGAGGCGCGCTGTCGCACCGCGCCCGGTGGTCACGCGCTCGGAGGTGTCGCGGTTCTGGACGCTCGACGCGACTGACATTGCCACCCGGCTCAGGTCTGGTACGGACGGGCTGTCCAGCGAGGACGCCGCGCAGCGACTGACGACGTACGGGCGTAACGAACTCCGGGCGGAACGGGACATGTCGCGCCTCGACGTCTGTCTCCGCCAGCTCCGCAGTCCGCTCCTGCTGCTCCTCGTGTTCGCTGCCGGTGCATCGCTGCTCTCGGGAGAATGGGTCGATGCAGCCATCGTGCTGACGATCGTCATCGCGACAGTCGGCGTCGGGTACTCGAGGGAGTACAGCGCGCAGACCGCCGTCGCCGCGCTGCGCGCGCGGGTTCGCGCGCAGGCGACAGTCCTCCGGGACGGGCAGTCCACGCCGGTCCCCGCGGAAGAAGTCGTACCCGGAGACGTGGTGCTCCTGGCCGCTGGCAGTCTCGTGCCCGCAGATGCCGTCGTGCTCGCCGCGACTGATTTCTTCGTCAGCGAAGCCGTCTTGACTGGCGAGAGCTTCCCAGCGCAGAAGACGCCCGGCGTCGTCGCGGCCGATGCCGAGCTGGTCGAGCGAACGAATTGCGTGTTTCTCGGGACCAACGTGCGCAGCGGCTCCGCCCGCTGTCTGGTCGTGACGACCGGCCCTGCCTCGGAGTTCGGCGCCATCGCGCACCGGCTGACGCTCAGACCGCCGGAGACGGAATTCGATCGCGGAATCAGGCATTTCGGCTACCTGCTTACCAGCGCGATGTTCGTGATGGTGCTGCTCGTGTTTGCCGCGCATATGTTTCGCGGCCGCGCACCCGTGGAGACATTGCTCTTCTCAGTCGCGCTGGCCGTCGGCCTCAGTCCCGAGCTGCTGCCGGCGATTCTCAGTGTGAGTCTCGCCCGCGGCGCACAGTTGATGGCGCGTCGCGGCGTGCTCGTACGCCGACTGAACGCCATCGAGAATCTCGGGAGCATGGACGTGCTGTGCACCGACAAGACAGGCACGCTCACCGAAGGCGTTGTGCAGCTGGGTGGCGCCTACGACACCTGCGGACGACGTTCAGCGGAGGTACTGGAGCTCGCGGCGCTGAATGCCGCGCTCGAAACGGGCATCGCCAGTCCGCTCGACGCCGCGATCACCGCCGTGCGAACGCCTGATCTCACCGGCCTGCGGAAAGCGGGCGAGATTCCGTTCGACTTCGTGCGCAAGCGTGTGACCGTCGCGGTCGCAAGCGATACGCGTGTTCGGCTGCTCGTGAAGGGCGCGTTCCATCAGGTTGCCGACGTGTCCACCTCGATCGCGGATGGTCGTGCACTGACACCGGAGGTTCGCGCTGAGCTCGAGCGGCGCTATGAAGAATGGACGTCTCAGGGGACGCGCGTCCTGGCTGTCGCGGCACGATCGATCGAGGGTCCGGTCGCCTGTCGTCGCGAGGACGAACGCGACATGACGTTCATGGGTTTCCTGACGTTCATGGATCGGCCAAAGGCGGGCGTCGCGGAGGCGATCGCCGACCTGGCGGCACTCGGCGTGTCGGTCAAGGTCATCACCGGTGACAGCCGGCTCGTCGCGCAGTACGTCGCGTCGCTCGTTGGCCTTCGCAGCGATCGCGTCTTGACCGGGCGACAGCTCGACGAGCTGCACGATGAGGCACTCTGGGCCGCCGCCGGGAAGACCGATCTGTTCGTCGAAGTCGATCCCAATCAGAAGGAGCGCATCATCCTGTCGCTGAAGAAGATGGGACACGTCGTCGGCTTCCTTGGCGACGGGGTCAACGACGCGCCGGCGATGCATGCCGCCGACACGAGCCTGTCGGTCGTGGAGGCAGTGGACGTGGCGCGTGAAGCCGCCGACTTCGTGTTGCTCGAGCGCGGGCTGGACGTGATTCGCCGCGGGATCGAGGAAGGGCGGAAGACGTTTGCCAACACGCTGAAATACGTGTTGATGACGACGAGCGCCAATCTCGGGAACATGGTCAGCATGGCCGTGGCGTCGGTGTTTCTGCCGTTTCTGCCGCTGACCGCCGGGCAAATCCTGTTGAACAACTTCCTGTCCGACATCCCGGCCCTCGGTATTGCAGATGACGCCGTCGACCCCGAGCAGGTCGATCGTCCGCGCCGGTGGAGCATGCCGTTCATCGGCCGCTACATGGTGGAATTCGGCGCGCTCAGCTCGCTGTTCGACATCTTCACGTTTGTGGTGCTGCTCGTCGTCTTCAACGCGACGCCCCCTGCGTTTCAGACCGCCTGGTTCATCGAATCCCTGTTGACGGAACTGGCAGTGGCGCTCGTCATTCGCACGCGGCGTCCGTTCTTCCGCAGCAGACCGGGCCGGCTGTTGCTGACGTCGACGCTGATCCTCATTCCCGTGTCGTTCGCGATTCCGTATCTGCCGTTCACGGGCCTATTCGGTTTCGTCGCGCTTCCGGCCATGCTGGTCTTGACGATCGCCGGAATCGCACTGACGTACGTGGCCGCCACAGAGTTGCAGAAGCAGTGGTTCTACCGGCGTGCCGGTTGACCAGCATCGAGCCTTGCGCCTCGACGATCCTCCCAGCTGGAGCGTCACGCGCTCCGCACGATGAGCACCGGGCAGACGGCTGCTCGAATGACGTGGTGGGTGGTAGATCCGAACAGCAGCAGGTCGAGCGCACCGCGGCCATGAACGCCCATCACGATCAGATCGGACTTCTGCTCGACGGCGTGACCTAGCACCCGCCGATACGCGCGTCCCTCGACGACCGCGGTGTCAACGGTGCAGTACGTCCGCGCTGCCTCGGGAACCAGTTCGCGCAGACGCCGCTGCGCCTCCGCTTCGGCGGCGGCGTGGATCCGATCGACGTCGAAGTCGGGCGCCATCGGGTTTTCCCGGAGTTCCGGCGGCATTTCGATCACGTGGAGCAGCGTCAGACGAGCGTCGCTTTCCTCGGCCAGTGTCAGTGCGTACGCCAGCGCGGACAGCGAACTGTCCGAGAAATCGACCGCGCAGAGAATCTGCTTGAACTGTGCCGGCGCGTCGGGCGAGACATCGGGTGCGCGTGGCGGCACAACCAGCGTCGGGCAGGGCGCCTGTCGAATCACCTTCTCAGTGACCGACCCGAGAAACAGGTGCTGGAAACCCGAGCGGCCATGCGTGCCGAGGACGAGCAGGTCGGCGTGCGTCGCGACAATCTGAGCCAATACTTCCTCGTGGACGGATTCCGCCTCCTCGACGCGGAATTCTCTCGGCACTGTATCCGGTACGCGCCGCGCCATCTCCTTCAATGACGCGATGAGACGCGCCCGATCGGCGTCTTCGAGCACCAGCGGTGGAACGTCCATCGTCGGAACGTTGGCGAAGACGTAGAGGACGGTCAGTCGCGCGTCGTACCAGCTGGCGATGGCGCCGGCGTGGTCGAGCGCGTGCTGCGACGTGTCGGAGAAATCAACCGGGCAGAGGACGTGTGTCATGCGAATCATGGCTCTGGTACCTCCCAGCATCGATGGGGTTGAGAAACGCCGCTTTGCGCATCCGCACGAGCCCTCAGACCCGCACCCGGATACGTGCGTCTACCGCCGTCGCTCCGGCACCAGAGACGATAACGGGGTTGAGGTCGAGCTCTTCGATCTCCGGACAGATCTCGATCAGCGTCGAGATCCGCAAGAGGATGTCTGCCAGTGCCGATTCGTCTGCTGCGGCCGCACCACGATACCCCCGCAGGAGCGCGATTCCCCTCAGCTCATTGAGCATCTGGCGCGCGGTGACATCCGTCAGCGGCGCGAGGCGGCATGACGTGTCGTGTAACAGCTCGACGAGCGTTCCACCACTTCCACACACCACGGCATGACCGAACCTGGCGTCGAAGCTCACGCCGGCGAACATCTCGACTCCCCGAACCATCGGCTGGAGCAGCACCTGGTGAACATCGGGACGATTGGAGAGCGCGCGGTAGGCGTCCGCCACGGCCGCATCACCACCCAACGACGCGTACACCGCATGCGCCTCGGTCTTATGCAGGATGTCGGGCCCAGAGCCTTTGAGAACGACGGGGTAGCCGATCGTCTGCGCGACCGAGCAGGCCTCGACGACGCTCCCAACGACGTGGTTGCCGGCGGTGGGAACGCCGCAGGCATGAAGCAGGGCGTCACAGTCGAGCGGCGAGATCCAGTCCCCGCCTGTCGCCCGCGCCTGATCGACGATGGCGCGAACGACTGTGCGGTCGATGTCGGGGAAATCCGGCACCATTCCAGCCGGGGCACCTCGCTGCGCCGCATACCCGACCGCGTGCGCCAGGGCGCGGGCGGCAGACTCGGGGAACATGTAGCACGGAATCGGAGAGAGAATCTCCGGCACGCCGGACGCCCCGAAGAACGTGGCCAGCACCGGCTTCGGCGATTGACGCGCACTGTCTGTGATCGCGCCGGCGACATCGCTCGCGTTCGTCACCAGTGGGGGAATGAAGATGGTCAGCAGGCTGTCGATCGCCGGATCACGCAGCAGGATCGGGATGGCGCGGCGATAGTCTTCCGCCGTCGCCGTGGCCAGCATGTCCACGGGATTCCCGACGCTGGCGCAACCTGGGAGGAAGCTTCGAAGCGCGGTCACGGTCGCATCCCCGAGCGCCGGGACCATCAAGCCGAATCCTTCGCAGGCATCAGCAGCGAGAATGCCGGGGCCACCGGCGTTGGTCAGAATGCCGACGCGCCTGCCGGCTGGCAGCGGTTGATGGGCGAGCAGCGCTGCGACATCGAACAGTTCCTCCAACGTCTCGGTCCGGATCACGCCGCTCTGGCGAAACAGCGCATCCACGACCGTGTCGCTGGCCGCCAGCGCACCCGTATGCGACGAAGCGGCGCGGGCACCGGACGCGGATCGACCGGCCTTCACCACGACGATCGGTTTTGTGCGGCTGACGCGGCGGGCGATGTCGCGGAAGCGGCGGGGATTCCCGAAGCTCTCGACGTAGAGGAGGATGACGCGCGTTCGCGGATCGGTTTCCCAGTACTCGAGCAGGTCGTTCGCCGAGACGTCGGCCTTGTTGCCGATCGACGCGAACGCGGAGAGGCCCAGGTTCAGCTGCTGCGCCAGTTCGAGGATCGCCAGTCCCAACGCACCGCTCTGACTGGAAAACGCAACACCTCCTGGTGGCGGGAACGCGGGCGAGAACGAGGCGTTGAGGCGGAACGCAGGATCGGTATTGACGATGCCCATGCAGTTCGGGCCGATCATCCGGATTCCCGCGGCGCGGACGCGGTCGCGCAGCATCACTTCCCGGGCACGTCCCTCATCACCGGTTTCTCCGAAGCCGGCGCTGATCAACACGATGCCGCCAACGCGCTTGTCGATGCAGTCGTCGATGACGCCGGGCACGGCGATCGCCGGCACCGCGATCACGGCAAGGTCGATATCCTGCGTCACATCCTGCACCGTCGTGTACGCGCGGATGCCGTCGATCTCTTCGGCGTGGGGATTGATCGGAACCACCTGCCCTGTAAACGTGCCGGTCAGGTTGTGAAAGATTTCAGCGCCAATGGACCCTCGACGGCGACCGGCACCGATGACCGCAACGGTCCGCGGCTCGAACAATCTGCGGAGCGGCGAGTCGAGGCGGCCGTCGTGAGTGGTCGGGAGGTCGGATGGGGTCGCGACGGGCATGTTGATTCCGAGTGCACGCCGCGCGCCATGACGTTGGGCTGACAATCTGCGTCGAAGACTCTCGGCTCATACCCACCGGTGGGAATTTTTCAGACGCATGGGCGTAATTTCGCAACCGCGTGCGTCCACTGTCACTCCGCACGTGGAAACCCGTAACTGTCGCGTGGCACTTCACTTGCGGTTTCCCGTCGTGATGTTGGTCACTTCCCGGTCGGCTCAGGCGCCATCGCCGCAGCCGTGGCACGCGATGACCGCGTCCGCTGTGTTGAACGCGCTGCGGGTATCTGATGCGGGGTTGACGACGGACGAAGCGCTAGCGCGGTTCGCGCAGTGCGGGCCAAACGCCATTCCCACGGCGGCGCCAGTAGCGCCCTGGCGTGTGCTGCTGTCGCAATTCCGAAGCGTGGTCACGCTGTTGCTCGTCGGCGCACTCGTGATCGCCGCGCTGACCGGGGACGCTG